>JAAOZX010000493.1 GCA_012274225.1 Comamonadaceae bacterium
CCGGCGCCTCGATCATCTTCACCACGTCGGTGCAGTACAGCGTCGAGCGGCTGTCGCGCGGATCGCTGGTGGTGAAACCGATCTGGTTGTTGATGACGATGTGCACCGTGCCGCCGGTGAAGTAGCCGCGGGTTTCGGCCAGCGCCAGGGTCTCCATCACCACACCCTGCCCGGCAAACGCGGCGTCGCCGTGAACCTGCACCGGCAGCACCTGCCTGCCCTGGCTATCGCCGCGGCGGTCCATGCGGGCACGCACCGAGCCCTCGATGACCGGGTTGACGATTTCGAGGTGCGAGGGATTGAACGCCAGGCTCAAGTGAACCGGGCCGCCGCTGGTGGTCACGTCCGAGCTGAAGCCCTGGTGATACTTGACGTCGCCGGACGGCAGTTCTTCCTTGGCCGTGTGATCGAATTCGGCGAACAGGTCGGCCGGCAATTTGCCCATGGAGTTCACCAGCACGTTCAGGCGGCCGCGGTGCGCCATGCCGATCACGATCTCCTGCACGCCCTTGGCGCCGGCTTCCTCGATCAGTTCGTCCATCGCGGCGATGAAGCTCTCGCCGCCTTCCAGCGAAAAGCGCTTCTGGCCGACGTACTTGGTGTGCAGGAAGCGCTCCAGGCCCTCGGCCGCCGTCACCTGCTCGAGGATGTGCTTCTTCTTCTCGATCGAGAAGTTCGGCTTGCTGCGGATAGCCTCCAGCTTTTGCTGCCACCAGCGCTTTTTGTGCTGGTCGGTGATGTACATGTACTCGGCACCGATGGTGCCGCAGTACGTTTCGCGCAAGGCATTGATCAATTCGCGCAAGGACATCGTGTCCTTGCCGAAGAAGGTGTTGCTGGTGTTGAAGACCGCTTCCTGGTCGGCGTCGCTGAAGCCGTAGAAGGCCGGGTCGAGCTCGGGGATCTTCTCGCGTTCGGCGCGCTTGAGCGGGTCAAGGTCGGCCCAGCGGGCGCCGACGTTGCGATGGGCCGCGATCAGCTGCTGCACTGCCGTGCGCTTGCGACCCATTTCCGAATCGGCGCCGCGGGCGCCCACCACCCGCACGCCGCCCTGCTTGGCGCGCTCGGCGAATGCATTGATCACCGGAAGGTGCGGTACGTCCTTGGCGCTGCTGCCGTCAGCGGCGGGCACGTTCTGGAGCGCGTCGAAATAGTCGCGCCAGTTGTCGGGAACGCTGCCGGGGTTCGCGAGGTAGTTTTCATACATCTCCTCGACATACGGCGCATTGCCGCCGAAGAGATACGAATTGCCCTGGTAGGCCGTGTAGACGGAGCGGGACTCACTCATTCGCGATGACTTTCCATCTCCCTGCAGGAGACATGGGCTGGTTGGATAAACCTTCCGCGACACGGCTGGACCGGATGGCGGATGCGACGGTGGCCGGAAGGGCCGGTTGCAGCGCGGATTGTGCCAGCATTCGGCCGCGGTCGCCGATAATGCCGGGTTTAGCCAGCCTCGCACCCATGACTTCCACCGCGACCCCATTTCCCGACGCACTTGCCCGGCGCCTGAACCGTATCCAGAAGTTGATCACCGCGGGTGACCTCAAGGACGCTGCGCTCAAACTCAACGTTGAAGTCAAGCGGTCGCCCGACGATCCGCGCATCTACCTGATGGGCATGCGGCTGGCCGAGGCCTCCGGCAATCCCGGGGGGGCTTTAGAAGCCGCGCAGCGTGCAGTCAAGGTCATGCCGGACTGGCCTGTGGCGGTGACCGAGCTGGCGCTGCTGCTGGCCCGGCAAAACCAGTTTCCGGAAGCGATGGAGCACGCCGAAAGGGCGGTGCAGCTGGATGGGTCCAGCCCAGACGTGCTGACCCGTGTGATCGACGTCGCCCACCGCGCGCAATCCTTCGACCGTGCCATTGAGTGGCTTTTACGCGCGACGACGATCCTTGCTGGCAACAGCGACGTCAGGTTGCTGCTGGCCCGCGACTGGCGCGCAACGGGTCAACCGGAGAAAGCCCTGTCGATCTACGACCAGCTGATCGAGGCGCATCCGACGGACCGTGTGGCTCTAATGGGACGGGCGCAGACGGCGATTGCTACCGGCAACCTCGCCTTGGCCTTGCGTGATTGCGAGTCGCTGATGGCAATGCATCCGAACGATGAGGATGCGGAGGTTCGTTTCTATCTGGAAGTGGCGCGTGGCAATACTCCCAATCGGCAACCGCAGGAGATGGTCCGTTCGCTTTTCGACGCGTCTGCCGAATACTTTGACCGGCGTCTTATAACCGGCCTCAAATACAAGCTCCCCCAAGAGGTGGCAAAAGTAATTGCCGAGCGCTATCCGGACCTCAAACTCAACGTCCTCGATCTGGGCTGCGGGACGGGGCTGCTCGGGGCATGCCTCGGGCGCATCCAGGGTGCAATGGTTGGGGTCGAGCTCTCGACCAAGATGATCGATCAGGCCTTCAAGCATGGGGTGTACGACCGGTTTCACAACGTCGACCTCCTGGAGGCGCTGGAAGCCACGCCCGACTCGCTGTACGACGTGATCGCGGCGCTGGACGTCTTCGTCTATGTCGGCGAACTGACTGCGGCCATTCCGGATGCGTATCGCATCCTGCGCCCCGGTGGCCATTTCATCTTCTCGTGCGAACAGGCCCTCGAGGACGAGGCCGACCTGGTGCTGCGCCCGACCCAGCGCTTTGCCCACAAGGCCAGCCACGTCGACGCGATGTGCCGCGCGGCCGGCTTCGAGCCGGTGACGCCAGAGTTCAAGGCCCTGCGCTACGAGAACAACGAACCGGTCCAGGGCTTCCTGGTGATCGCCCGCAAGCCGGCCGCGTAAAGCCGCTCAGGCCAGCAGGTCGCGGATCTGCTGCAGCGCGGCCGGGTCCTCGATCGTGGTCAGGTCGCCTGGGTTTCGCCCTTCGCACACGGCCTGGATTGCCCGGCGCAATAGCTTGCCGCTGCGTGTCTTGGGCAGCATGCTGACAAACCGCACCCGGGCTGGCCGGGCCACGGCCCCCAGCTGCTCGTCGACCACCTTCATGATCTCGCCCTCGAGCTTGAGCCTGGCCTTGTCGTCGACGAGGCTGCTCGCATCCTTGGCCACCACGAATGCCATGGCGACTTGTCCCTTCAACTGATCCGACACGCCGACGACGGCGACCTCCGCCACGTTGGGATGACTGGAAATGCTCTCCTCGATCTCGCGCGTGCCGAGCCGGTGGCCGGCCACATTGATCACGTCGTCGGTGCGCCCGAGGATGAAGAAATAGCCGTCCTTGTCGCGGATACCCCAGTCGAAGGTGCTGTAGACCATCCGGCCCGGGACTGTCTCCCAATAGGTCTTGACATAGCGCGCGTCGTCGCGCCAGACGGTCTGCATGAAGCCCGGTGGCGTCGGCCCTTCGATCACCACCACGCCCTTCTCGTTGGGCCGGGTCAGTTCCTCGCCGGTGCTCTCGTGCACCAGCTTCACGTCGAATCCGTACATCGGCACGCCCGGGCTGCCGAACTTGCTGGCCTGCTGTTCGACGCCGTTGGCCAGCGCCAGGATCGGCCAGCCGCTTTCGGTCTGCCAGTAGTTGTCGATGATGGGAACGCCCAGGCCGTCGCTGATCCAGCGCGCGGTCGGCTCGTCCAGCGGCTCGCCCGCCAGGAACAATGCCTTGAGGCTGGACAGGTCGTATTTCTTCAGGAAGGCCGGGTCGTGCTTCTTGAGCACCCGCACCGCCGTCGGGGCGCTGAACATGGCGCTGACGCGGTACTTTTCCACCAGGCTCCACCAGATCCCGGCATCGGGCCGGATCGGCAGGCCCTCGTACATGACGGTCGCCATTCCGGCCAGCAGCGGCCCATAAATGATGTAGCTATGGCCCACCACCCAGCCGATGTCGCTGGTGGAGAAATAGGTTTCGCCCGGCTCACCCAGGAAGATGTGCTTCATGCTGGCGGCCAGCGCCACGGCATAACCGCCGACGTCGCGCTGCACCCCCTTGGGCTGCCCGGTCGTCCCGCTGGTGTAGATGGTGTAGCTGATGTCGGTGGCATCCAGCCACTCGCAATCCACCTTGGCATTCGCGTGCCGCTGGGTCAGCGCGGCCCAGTCATGGTCGCGGCCGGCGGTCTGTTGCATCGCAGCCAGCCCGCGGTCCACCAGCAGCACCGCTTCGGGCTTGTGCTTGGACAGGCGGATGGCTTCGTCCAGCAACGGCTTGTAGGCCACCACCTTGCCGCCGCGCGAGCCGGCATCGGCGCTGACGATGACCTTCGGCGTCGCATCCTCGATGCGCGAAGCCAGCGAAACCGAAGCGAAGCCGCCGAACACGACCGAATGAATGGCGCCGATGCGGGCGCAGGCCAGCATTGCGAAGGCAGCTTGCGCGATCATCGGCATGTAGATCAGCACCCGATCGCCCTTCTTGACGCCCAGGGCCATCAGCGCCGCGGCGGCGCGCTGGACCTCGCCATGCAGCTCGCGGAAGCTGTAGGTGCGCTCTTCGCCGGTTTCGGTCGAGACGTAAATGAGCGCGGCCTGGTCCGGCCGGTCCGTCAGGTGGCGGTCCACCGCGTTGTGGCACAGGTTGGTGGTGCCGCCGGCGAACCAGTTCGTGAACGGCGGACGGCTGTAGTCGCAGATCGTGCGCGGCTGCTGGCGCCACTCGATCAGCTGGGCCTGCTCGGCCCAGAAGCGGTCGCGGTCCTGAAGCGAGCGGCGATAGAACTCGGCGTAGCTGCTCATGGCTTGTCTCCTCTTGTGTAGCCCGTGCGGCCCCATTGTGGCCGGGCGGCTTGCCCGAAGCTGACGCGGCCCGGCCCGTCGGCCTGGGCCCGCGCCGCTATTTGATCAGGCTCAAGACGTCCTTGAACAGCGGGTGATCCGCGGTGCGCAGCCATTCGAAGGCGACCATTTCGGTGGTCACCAGCTCGGCCCCGGCGCCGGCCAGCCGGTCGAAGGCGGCATCCCGATTGCGCTCGGTGCGCGAGCCGCAGGCGTCGGTCACCACCCAGACCTCGAACTCCTCGTCCAGCAGGTCCAGCGCAGTCTGCAGGAAGCAGACATGGGTTTCGCAGCCGGCCATCACAATGGTGTTGCGCTCGGGCGGCGGCGCCTTCTGCAGGTGTTTGGGCAAGCTGCGCGCGTTGCCGCCCTGGGCCTGGCGAGCCGGCGCGCGCAGCAATTCGGCGAGGCCATCGGCGCAGGCGCTGAAGTGCATCTTCTCCAGGGTCTTGCCGCACAGCGCACGCAGTTCGGCTGGATTGGGACCCAGCCGGGCGGGATTTTCTTCGGTTCCCCACGCCGGTACGCCCAGCAACCGGGCCATGCGTCCCAGCCGCATGGCATTGAGCAGCACCGCCTCGTGGTCATGAATCGAGGGCATCAGGCGCTCCTGGTAATCCACCAGCAGCAGTTGCGACTCATCGACATCGAGCAGCATCGAACCGATCCTTTCAGTGACGGGCGATGCGCGCGAGCAAGCCCGAGAGGTAGTGATCGAACAACGCCTTGGCGTCCTGCCTGAACATGCGGATGCGGCCAGTGTGCTGCAGCAGCAGCAGGCCCACGCCGTGGGCGAACAGGGCCGTGTTCTCCCGCTCGGCGCCCTGCGCGTCCAGTCCCGCGGCCAGCAAAGCCCGCTCGCATGGCTGGAGGGCTTCGTGCAGCCGCGCATTGAGCCGCTGGTTCAGGTCGGACGTCAGCCCGCGCGGCGCCAGCCCGTGCACAAGGTAGAAGCCCAGGTCGAGCTCGCGCGGGTTCTCGGCATAGAAGCCGAACCAGCCCAGGGCCTTGGCCTTCAACCGGCTGGCCGGGTTGGCGTCCTCGGGCTGGGCGCGGTCCACCGCAGCGTTCAGGCGGTCCAGGGATTCGGCCAGCAGCGCACCGTAGATCGCTTCCTTGCTGTCGAAATAGGAGTAGATGGCGCCGGGTGTATAGCCGGCGCGCTTGGCGATCTCGCGGATGCTGGCGCCTTCGATTCCCTGCTCCTCGAACACCGCGCGCGCGGCGTCCAGCACGAGCGCGCGGCGGGTCTGGCTCAGGGCCTGCTGGCGCAACAGTCTGGCTTCCATGCGGCGACTATAGCCTCAATCGTGGGCGGCAAGAACGTTGACAGATTTTTTGAACACTGTTCAAATTTCGTCCCGCCCAGCCGTCTTTCCCTCCTTGGAGTTGCCATGGATGCACCTGCCCTCAACGCCGCCCTGATGAGCGGCCAGGACTATCGCGAATCGCTGCGCCGCCTGCACCCGACGGTGTTCGTCGACGGCCGACGGATCGAGAGCGTGGCCGACGACCCGGCGCTGGCGCCCGGCGTGAACGCCCTCGCGCTGACCTACGACCACGCGCTCAAGCCCGAGTACCAGCCGCTGATGACGGCCGTGCAGCACAACAGCGGCAAACGCGTCAATCGCTTCAGCCACATCGACAC
>JAAOZX010000014.1 GCA_012274225.1 Comamonadaceae bacterium
AGCTCGACGTAGCGCGGTACGGCGAAATACGGCAGCCGCTCCTCGCAATAGCGCGCCAGCACGGCCAGGTCGAGGCGCTCGCCGGCCTTGAGCACCAGCGCGGCCATCACCTCGTCCTCGGCCAGTTCCGAGCGCACCGGATACACGGCCGCGCCGGCCACCGCCGGATGCGCCAGCAGCACCTGCTCGACTTCGTACGACGAGATGTTCTCGCCGCGGCGGCGGATTGCGTCCTTGATCCGGTCGACAAAGCGGAAGTCGCCGTCGGCGCCCTGCACCACGCGGTCGCCGGTGTGGAACCACAGGTTGCGCCAGGCCTTGACGGTTTCCTCGGGCATGCCGAAATAGCCGCTGGCGAAGGCAAACGGCTCGTCGGCGCGCAGCACCAATTCGCCTGCTTCGCCGGCCGGCAATTCGACATCGTGTTCGTCCACCACCCGCGCGTCGAAGCCGCCCTGCAACCGGCCCATCCGGCCGCTGGATGGCGCGCTGGGTTCGGTGGCGATGACGAAATTGGTTTCGGTGGAACCGTAACCTTCGAGCAGGCTCACGCCGGTGCGCTCTCGAAAGGCCACGCCCGCCGCCGCCGGCACGCCCGGACCCAGGCCGATGCGCACGCGATGCGCGCGCTCGTCATCGCTCGCCGGCTGCGCCAGCAGGATCGGCACCATCGCACCCAGCAGGTAGACGACAGTGGCGTCCGAAGCGCGCATGGCCGGCCAGAATCCGGACGCGGAAAAGCGCGGCTCGAAGACCACCCGGCAGCCCGCCAGCGCCGCCTGCGCGAAGGTGTTGAGCGCGTTGATGTGAAACAGCGGCAGCGTCGTGCACAGCACATCCTCGCTGCCCACCCCCAGCACCCGCGCGCTGTTGACGCCCCACCAGTGGTACTGCGCGTGCGGACAGATCACACCCTTGGCCGGGCCGGTGGTGCCCGAGGTGTAGAGGATGGCCAGCGGGTCGCCAGGACTGACGGTCGCGGCATCCACGCTCTCGCCGGCGGGCGGATAAGGCCGGCTCGGCACGCCACCCAGTGACGATGCGCCGGCACCCGCGTCTTCGCCGATCACCCAGATTTCCTGCAGTGCGGTGCGCGCCAGGTCGGTCTGCGCCAGCCGGGCGACGAATTGCGACTCGATCACCAGCAGCCGCGCGCCGCTGTTGGCCAGGTAGTAGCCGATCTGCGGACCCATGGCGGCGGTGTTGATCGGTACCGAAACCGCGCCGAGCCATGCGCAGCCGAGGAAGGTCTCGAGGAACTCGATGCGGTTGCTGCACATCAGCGCCACTCGCTCGCCGAAGGCCGCGCCGGCGCCCTGCAGTGCCGCCGCGCGGCCCGCCGCCGCGTGGGCGGCATCGTCGTGCGACCAGACGTTGCCAGCTACTCGCAGCAATGGCCGGCCCTTGAAGCGCTCCGCTTGCCGCCGCAGGATCGCCGGAACCGTGCGTTCGGACGGCGCCAGCGCTGCGACCCGGCGCGCCGGCTCACTCATCGTCATCGGTGCCGCCGCCGAGGTAAGTGGCCTGCACCCGCGGGTCGCTGGCGAGTTCCCCCGATGCGCCGCTGAGCGCGATCTCCCCGGTCTCCAGCACATAGCCGTGGTCCGAGGTCTCGAGCGCGGCCCGCGCGTTCTGCTCGACCAGCAGGATGGACACGCCGTCATTGCGCAGGCTGCGCACCGTCGACAGGATCTCGCGCACCACCAGCGGCGCGAGGCCGAGGCTCGGTTCGTCCAGCATCAACAGGCGCGGCGCCGACATCAAGGCCCGCCCGAGCGCCAGCATCTGGCGCTCGCCGCCCGACAGCGTGTCGGCGCGCTGGCTGCGCCGCTCGGCCAGGCGCGGAAAGCGCGCGTACACCGAATCCAGCCGGCCGCGCAGGGTGCCCGCGGACAGCCGCTTGGCGTAGGCGCCCAGCACCAGGTTGTCCAGCACCGTGAGTTCGCCGAACAGTTCGCGCTTCTCCGGCACCAGGCACAGCCCGCGCTCCACCCGTGCCTCGACGTCGATGCCGGTCAGGTCCTCGCCCTGGAAGCGCAGGATGCCGCGCGAGGGCAGCAGGCCCATCGCCGCGCCGAGCAGCGTGGTCTTGCCGGCCCCGTTGGGTCCGATCACCGTGACGATCTCGCCGCGCGCCATCGCCAGGCTCACCCCGCGCACCGCCTCGACCTGGCCATAGGACACGTGCAGGTCGCGGATCTCCAGCATGTCGTTCACGGGGTAACCTCCGCCCTGCGGGCTGCGGTGCCATGAGCCTCCGGAACGGCCGAGCGGCTCATGCCGCCCTCGCCACGGAATCGGCCTGCGCCGCCGCGGGCACGGCCGCATCCGCTTCGACGACGCTGCCCAGGTAGGCGGTCTGCACTTCGGTGTTGGCGCGCACGGCGGCCGGCGTGCCCTCGACCAGCTTGGAGCCGAAGGTCATCACCACCAGCCGGTCCACCAGCTTCATCACGAAGTCCATGTCATGTTCCACGATCAGGATGGTCACGCCTTCGGCGCGCAATTTGCGCAGCAACTCGGCCAGGGCCTTCTTCTCCTTGCGGCGCAAGCCGGCGGCCGGTTCGTCCAGCACCAGCAGCACCGGGTCGGCGGCCAGGGCCCGGGCGATCTCCAGGATGCGCTGGGTGCCCAGCGGCAGGCTGCCGGCCAGTTCATGCGCGCGGCCGGCCAGGCCCAGGCGCGCCAGCTCACGCAGCGCCGCGGCCCGGATCTGGGCTTCCTCGCGCCGGTCCAGCCGCAGGCCCGCGGCCATCAACCCCGCGCGACCCCGCGCGTGGGCGCCCAGCGCCACGTTATCGAGCAGGCTCATGTGCGGCCGCAGCTTGACGTGCTGGAAGGTGCGTGCGATGCCCAGCCGGGCAATGTGCTGCTGCGCGAGGCCCGTGATATCGCGGCCGAGAAACTCGACCCGGCCGGCCGTCATCGCCAGCGTGCCGGTGACCAGGTTGAACATGGTCGACTTGCCTGCGCCGTTGGGTCCGATCAGGCCGACGATCTCGCCAGCACGTACTTCGAAGCTCACATCATTGACCGCAATGAGGCCGCCGAAGCGCTTGACCGCGCCCTTCACCGCCAGCACCGGCGCACCGGTCGCGGGCAGCCCGCGGTGCGGCAAGGGCTCGACGCTTTGATCCGGCGCGGCCTCCGGTGGCGGCGCGAAGCGGCCGCGGGTCCAGCGGGCCACGAATCCCATCAGCCCGCCGCGGGCCTGATGCAGCAGCACGATGAACAGGATCGCGAATGCCACGCCTTCGAGCTGGCCGCCGCGCTGGGTGAGCTGCGGCAACAGGTCCTGCAGGCCGTTCTTCAGGATCAGCACCAGGGCCGAGCCGACCAACGCGCCGCTCAGGTAACCCAGCCCGCCGGCGACGGCCATCAACAGGTACTCGATGCTGGCCCGAACGTCGAACGGCGACGGACTGACGAAGCGGTTCATGTGGGCATAGAGCCAGCCCGCCAGTCCTGCCAGCAGGGCCGCCATGACGAACAGCATGAGGCGCACACGAAACGCATCGGCGCCGACGCTGCCCAGCAGGATGGCGCCGCCGCGCAGGGCGCGAATCGCTCGGCCGGTGCGCGACTGCAGCACGTTGTAGCTGAAAAGGCAGGCCAGGCCGACCACGGTCCAGACCAGGTAGTACATCGACCGGGCGTCGACCAGCGACCAGGGGCCGACGTGCAGCGGCGGAATGTTCGACATGCCGGTGTGCCGGCCCAGCGAGTCCATGTTGCCGAACAACAGGGCGATCGACAGGCCCCACGCGATTGTGGAAAGCGGCAGGAAGTGCCCGCCCAGTCGCAGGGTGAGCAGGCCGATCGCCAGCGCCGCCACGCCGGTCAGCGCCAGCGCGAAGAGCAATCCGAGCCAGGGTGACGCGCCGTGCACGGTGGTGAGCCAGGCCGTCGCATAGGCGGCGATCCCGACAAAGGCCGCCTGGCCGAACGAGGTGGCACCGCCGACTCCGGTCAGCAGCACCAGGCCGAGCGCCACCAGCGCGCCGATGCCGATGTCGTTGAGCAGCGAGACGGCGAAGTTGCCCAGCAGGGCCGGCGCGATCGCCAGCGCCGCGACCACGACGCCCACCAGCGCGAGTTGTCGGTGCCGCGCCTTCATCGGTCCACTTCCTCGACTTCTTCCTCGGCATGCGCCATGAAGAAAGAGCGCAGCATCAACACCGGGATCAGCAGGCTGAACACGATCACATCCTTGAGCGCGCCGCTCCAGAACGAGGCGAAGCTTTCCACCGCGCCAACCGCGAGCGCGCCGATCGCGGTGAGCGGGTAGCTGACCAGCCCGCCGATGATGGCGGCAACGAAGGCCTTCAGGCCGATCAGGAAGCCCGAGTCGTAGTACATCGTCGTCACCGGCGACACCAGCACGCCGATCAGGCCGGCCAACAGCGAAGCCAGGCAATAGGCGAGCAGCGCAGTGCGCGCCGGCCGGATGCCCACCAGCCGGGCGCCGACGCGGTTCACGGCTGTCGCGCGCAGTGCCTTGCCCGCGACGGTGCGCTCGAACAGCAGGTAGAACAGCGCGCTCAGCACCACCGCCGACGTCATCATCAGCAGCACCTGGCCGCTGACCGGAAAGCCGCCGGGCAAAGTCAGCGCGCCGCCGACCAGCGGCGCGGTGCGTGAACCCTCGGGCCCGAAGAACAGCAGGCCCAGCCCCGACAGCAGGAAGTGCAGGGCCAGCGACACGATCAGCAGCACCAGCACCGAAGCGTCGGCAATCGGCTGCAGCGCAACGCGTGCGACCAGCGGCGTGATAGGCACCACCAGCAGCACCGCGAGGGCGATCTGCACAGCCGACGGAACCGCGTGGCCGGTGATGGCCCACGCCGCCAGGCAGGGCAATGCCGGCAACAAGCCCCAGCCAACCAGCGCGCGCGGAATGCGGCGGTACTCACCCCGCCGCACCAGTCCCCAGGTTTCCACGATCACCGCGAGCGCGGCGAGCGTGAGCACCAGGCCGATGGTCGCTGGCTGGCGGCCGGTTTCGAAGGCGGCCAGGCTGAGCGCCGCGAAGGCGGCCACGTCGCCGAACGGGACGAACACCACCCGGGTCACCGAAAAGATCAGCACCAGCCCGAGCCCGGCCACCAGGTACACGGC
>JAAOZX010000015.1 GCA_012274225.1 Comamonadaceae bacterium
CCCCTCTTCGTCCATGCGCCACAGCACGAACCAGCAAGGGGCCGGCGTGGTGACGTTGAGGTAATAGCCCTCGGCATCGTCGCGAAACAACTCGACGGTGAAGCCAGGATGCAGCCATCGCACCTCGCGGTCGGTGCGGTGCAGCATGCGGGGCTCTCTGCCGAAAGCGGCTTCCTGCGGCACCACGTCATCGAGCACCCAGCGCCACGATTGCCAAGGGTTGTCGATGCGCTCGCGGCGCATGATCACGGCAACCTCGATGCTTGGGCGTGGGGTCATGCGGCCACTGTAACGGATCGAGGCCCGGTCGAGGCCGCCGCGCAGGCGCGCCCCCTGCCGTCAATAGGCCCAATAAGGACCGACGCCGTTCGGGGTGGGCGCACCGGTCAGCGCGACGAAAACCTTGCGGCCGAAGAAGAACGGCAGGCCCCAAGCGAAGGTTCGCGACGAGCCCGCGTCCGCTCCGATGTGGGCAGCGGCCGTGCCGCCGGCGATGGATTGGATGCTCTCGATGGTGAAGCTCACCGTTCCCGTCACCCCTTTCGACGAGGTGTTGACAGCCGTGAGCGTCAAGGGGGCCTGCGGACAGAAGAAGCCCGCGCATTGCGGGATGCCGGGGTCGCTGAAGAAGATGGCGTTCGAGCCGGTGTCAAGGATAGAGGAAACCGTGGCCCCCAAGTATGTGGTCGTGAAACGGCCCCGGCTGTCGGTCGTGTAGACGGTTTCCGACCCCAGCTGATTGTTGGGCTGGGTTCCTATGCCGAAGAACAGCGAACCCGACAGCGTGGCGACGCCGCCGCGCAGCACCTCGGGCAGCACCACCACCACGCCGTTGTTGTTGATGGCGAATGCAGCCACCGGATTGGCCACCTGCGAGCTCTGGGCCAGCGCCGTCGGGGAGCAGCCCAGCGCGGTGCAGGCGAAATAGACGCCGGGCGCGGAACTGACCGCGCACGCTGGACAGTCCTGGCTGAACACACCAACGCCCAGGATGCCCTTGGCCCCCAGGTTGGAGCCGAAGTTGGTGCCACTGGTGCTGCAGGCGGTCGGCACCGTGCCATAAGGAGGGAGCGGATCCGCCACGATCTGCACCGGCAGGTTGGCCGCGGTCTCGCCCGACAGCTTGACGTCGGCGCGGCGCACCGATCCCCAGGCATAACCGCCAGCGAAGCGCGCGCACTCGGCCACCGGCGCGCCCGCGGCGTTGACGGCCGCGGGGAGCGACACCGCCGAGCTCAGCGCCGAGGCAGCCAGCCGCAAGCCGAACGAGCCGGTATCGACCAGCACATGGTCCACAGTCTGGCAATTGGTTGTGCCCGGAACGCACACGGTCACCGTGGCAAAGGGCGAATTGAAGGCCGCGCCGTCGGCACCGCGATCGACCGTGAGGGCGAGCTCGTTGGCGGCCGTGGGCACCGGTGCAGCCGGCGCGTCGCTCGAGCCCGAGCCGCCGCCGCAGCCGGCCAGCAGTGCGCCAGCGATCAGAACGGCGGCAACCAGACCGGGCGGCAGGAACCTCGCAATGGCTCGGATGTCGCCGCCCATCCGCTCAGGTTTCCTTGGAGATCTTGATCGACGGGAACTTGGACGAAAAATCCTTGGCCTTGGCGGCGATCTTGATCGCCATCTGCCGGGCCACCGTCTTGTAGATGCCGGCGATTTCGCCGTCCGGGTCCGAAACCACCGTGGGCTTGCCGCTGTCGGCCTGCTCGCGGATCCGGATGTCCAGCGGCAGCGCGCCGAGGTAGTCCATGCCGTACTCGGCGGCCATGCGCTGGCCGCCGCCTTCGCCGAAGATGTGCTCGGCGTGGCCGCACTGGCTGCACACGTGCACCGCCATGTTCTCGACAATGCCCAGGATCGGCACACCGACCTTCTCGAACATCTTGATGCCCTTCTTGGCATCGAGCAGCGCAATGTCCTGCGGCGTGGTGACGATCACCGCGCCGGTCATGGGAACGCGCTGCGACAAGGTCAGCTGGATGTCGCCGGTACCGGGCGGCAGGTCGACGATCAGGTAATCGAGGTCGGCCCAGTTGGTCTGGCGCAGCAACTGCTCCAGCGCCTGGGTGGCCATCGGGCCGCGCCAGATCATGGCTTCGTCCTGCGCCACCAGGAAGCCGATCGACATGACCTGGACACCGTAGTTCTCCAGCGGCTCCATCGATTTGCCGTCCGCCGATTCGGGCCGGCCCTCGATGCCCATCATCATGGGCAGGCTCGGGCCGTAGATGTCGGCGTCGAGCAGGCCCACCGTCGCGCCCTCGGCGGCCAGTGCCAGCGCCAGGTTCACCGCCATGGTGCTCTTGCCCACGCCGCCCTTGCCCGAAGCCACCGCGACGATGTTCTTGACCTTGGGCAGCAGCGCGACCCCGCGCTGGGCCGAATGCGCGACGATCTTGCTGGTCATGTTGACCGAGACGTTCTGCACCCCCGGCACGCCCTTGGCCGCCGCGATCATCGCGTTGCGCAGCGCCGGCATCTGGCTCTTGGCCGGATAGCCCAACTCGACGTCGAACGAGACGTTCCCGTCGTTGACCTGCAGGTTCTTCATCGCCTTGGTGCTGACGAAGTCCTTGCCGGTGTTGGGATCGGTGACGGCCGCGAGGGCCTGGAGAAGCTGGTCGGAGGTGGCGGGCATGAGCGTTGATTTCCTATGCTCCCAGTGTAACGAGTAGCCACCCCGGCTCGCGCGAATGCCCCCATCCGGCCGAGGGCGCGTTAGCGCCCGGCCGTGGCCGGTGCGCTCGCTAGAATCCTTGATCCCCCTGGAAAACCCCATGCCCGCACAGCGCAAGCTCTTCGTCACCACCGCCCTGCCGTACGCGAACGGCAAGTTCCACATCGGCCACATCATGGAATACATCCAGGCCGACATCTGGGTGCGGTTCCAGCGCATGCAGGGCCACATGGTGCACTTCGTGGGCGCCGACGACGCGCACGGGGCGCCGATCATGATCGCGGCCGAGAAGGCGGGCAAGACACCTCAGGCCTTCGTGTCCGAGATCGCCGCCGGCCGCCAGCAGTACCTCGACGGCTTTCACATCCGGTTCGACAACTGGCATTCCACCGAAAGCCTGGAAAACACCGAGCTGGCGCAAGGCATCTACCGCAGCCTCAAGGCCAACGGCCTCGTCGCTACCCGCACCATCGAGCAGTTCTACGACCCGGTCAAGGGCATGTTCCTGCCGGACCGCTACATCAAGGGCGAGTGCCCGAACTGCCATGCCAAGGACCAGTATGGCGACGCCTGCGAGGTCTGCAGCAGCGTCTATTCGCCCACCGACCTGATCAACCCCTATTCCGCCCTGACCGGCGCCAAGCCCGAGCTGCGCAGCTCGGAGCATTTTTTCTTCAAGCTCTCCGACCCCAAGGTCGTGGATTTCCTCAAGGGCTGGACCCAGGACAAGGACGCCGACGGCACGGGCGTGCCGAGGTTGCAGCCGGAGATGGCCAGGAAGGCCAGCGAGTGGTTCGAAGCCGGCATGAACGACTGGGACATCAGCCGCGATGCGCCCTACTTCGGCATCGAGATTCCGGATGCGCCGGGCAAGTATTTTTACGTCTGGCTGGACGCGCCGATCGGCTACTTGGCCAGCCTGAAGAACCACTTCGACAAGGGCCAAGCGAAGAACCACTGGCACGAGCCATCTCGCACCGATCAGACTTTCGACGAGTTCATCGCGAAGGAAAATGACGTCGAGCAGGTGCACTTCATCGGTAAGGACATCGTCTACTTCCACACGCTGTTCTGGCCCGCGATGCTGGAGTTCTCGGGCCGAAAGACGCCCAGCCAGATCAACGTGCACGGGTTCATCACCGTCACGGGTGAAAAAATGAGCAAGAGCCGCGGCACCGGCATCGATCCGCTGAAGTACCTGTCGCTGGGCATGAATCCGGAATGGCTGCGCTACTACATTGCGGCCAAGCTCAACAGCAAAGTGGAGGACGTGGACTTCACGGCCGAGGACTTCATGGCGCGCGTCAACGCCGATTTGATCGGCAAGTACGTCAATATCGCCAGTCGGGCCGTCAAATTTCTGCCTGGTGGCCAGCTAGTTCTATCGTCGCGCAAACCCAAGGCAGCGTTGTTGGTCGAGCAGGTCAAAGCGCTGTACGAATCGCGCGACTACGGCAAGGCCCTGCGCGAGATCATGGCGTTTGCGGACGAAGTGAACCTCTGGTTCGATTCGGCAGCCCCGTGGAAGCTGGTCAAGGAGGATAAGCACGCGCCAGCCGCTCTGGAGATTTGCAGTGAATGTATTGAGATGTTCAAGGTGATGACTGCCTGCCTCAAGCCTGTGCTCCCGGCGCTGGCCGCCGAGGCCGAGAAATTCCTCGCCTGCGCGCCGCTGGACTGGGCCAACGCCGCCACGCCTCTGGGCGCGGGCCACACGGTCGGCAAGTATGAGCACCTTATGCAACGCGTGGACGCCAAGCAGCTCGACGCGCTGTTCGAGCTGCCGGCGGAAGCCGCGGCGAGCCCCTCACCCCAACCGTCTCCCGCTGGCGGGAGAGGGAGTGAGCCCGGGGGCGAGGCAATCGCCCCCGGCATCACGATTGACGATTTCACCAAGGTCGACCTGCGCATCGCGAAGATCGTCAACTGCGAAGCGGTGGAGGGCTCGACCAAACTGCTGCGCCTCACGCTCGACATCGGCCAAGGCAACGATCGAAACGTATTCGCCGGCATCGCATCGGCGTACCGGCCCGAGGAACTGGTCGGCAAGTTCACCGTGATGGTCGCGAACCTGGCCCCGCGCAAGATGAAGTTCGGCACCAGCGAAGGCATGGTGCTGGCCGCGAGCCACGGCGACCCGAAGGCCAACCCCGGCATCTTCATCCTCAATCCCTGGCCCGGCGCGCAGCCTGGTATGCGGGTGAGATAACCGCCGCTGGGACAGCGAACTGCATCGGCTGGCTTTACAAGCCGTCCCTAGAATGGCCCATCCTTCAGAAGGTCGACGGATGTCCAGCAGCACCCAATCCCCCGTTCGTCTCGGCGCTCTGGTCGCCGCTATCGCCGCAGCAGCTGCCCTCCTCGGCGGCTGCGCTGTCATCAGCGTGGCCGGTGCTGCCGTCGGTGTCGCAGCGACCGGTGTCGGACTGGCAACCGATGTCGCCGTGGGCACCGTGCGGCTCACGGGCAAGGCCGTCGGTGCGGTGCTGCCGGGCAGCTCCGAGTAGCCCGCTACTTGCGCCGGCGCACCGCGGCCAGGATGCCGCGCATGATTTCCAGTGGCGGCGGCGGACAGCCCGGCACGCTCACATCGACCGGCAGGACATTGGACACGGCGCCGCAGCTGGCGTAGCTTTCGCCGAAGATGCCGCCGGTGCAGCCGCAGTCGCCGACCGCCACCACCAGTCGAGGCTCCGGCGTTGCCTCATAGGTGCGCCGCAACGCCGCTTCCATGTTGCGCGACACCGGACCGGTGACCAGCAGCATGTCGGCGTGGCGCGGACTGGCGACGAAGCGGATGCCCAGGCCTTCCAGGTTGTAGTACGGATTGTTGAGGGCGTTGATTTCCAGCTCGCAGCCGTTGCAGGAGCCCGCATCGACCATGCGGATCGACAGCGCCTGGCCCAGTATCTGCAGGAGGTCGCGCTGGATGCGCGTCGCGGCCACGGAAAGCTCCTCGCCGGTGGCAAATGGAGGAGCCTCGGTGCGAATGCCCGTGCGCGCGATCTGTCGAACGATCTTCCACATCAGAGGTCGTGTCCCGAGTAGCTGAGGTTGAAGGATTTGTTGATCAGCGGAAAGTCCGGCACGATGTTGCCGATCACCGCGTGCTCGAGCACCGGCCAGTTCTGCCAGGACGGATCGTGGCAGTGGCAGCGCCGGATGCTGCCGTCGGCATCGAGTTCGAGCGCCACGAACACCTCGCCGCGCCAGCCTTCCACCCAGCCGGCGCCGATCGATGCCCGCCGCGGCGGCGCGATCTCTGCCCGCACCGCGCCTTCGGGAAGCTGCTGGCAGATCTTGCGCACCAGGCGCAGCGATTCGAAGGTTTCCTGGAACCGGACGGCGGCCCGGGCTGCGACGTCGCCGTTGCGGTGGCTGGCCAGGGTGACGGCCAGGCGATCGTACGGCGCCCAGGGCAGGTCGCAACGCAGGTCGGCACCCTGCCCGCTCGCGCGCCCCGCCAGTCCGGTCAACCCCAGTTGCGCCGCCAATTGCGGCGTCACCGTGCCGGTCGTGGCGAAGCGATCCTGCAGCCCGGCGTGCGACTCGTAGATCGCCTCCAGCTTGCGCACCTCGCTCTCGATCGCGTCGCACTGGTGCCGCAGGCTCCGGCCCATGGCCGGGTCCAGGTCCGCCGCCACGCCGCCCGGGACCACGCAGTCCATCATCAGGCGGTGCCCGAACGCTTGCGCCGACAGGCGCAGCCAGTCTTCGCGCAGGCGCGAGAACTGGGCGAGCCCGAAGCCGAGTGCGGCATCGTTGCCGAGTGCGCCCAGGTCGCCCAGGTGATTGGCCACGCGCTCGCGCTCCAGCAGCAGCGCGCGCAACCACCGCGCGCGCTCCGGCGCTTCGCATCCAACGGCCGACTCCAGCGCCATGCAGTAGGCCCAGGCGAAGGCCACGGTCGAATCGCCCGACACCCGGCCGGCCAGCCGGTGCCCTTGCAGCGGCGCAAGCTCGGTGAAGCGCTGCTCGATTCCCTTGTGGGTGTAGCCCAGGCGCTGTTCCAGCCGCAGCACCTTCTCGCCGACCACCGAGAAGCGGAAGTGGCCGGGTTCGATGATGCCGGCGTGCACCGGGCCCACCGCGATCTCGTGGACGCCGTCGCCCTCGACGCGAACGAACGGATAGTCCTGTGCCGGGCCTGTCTGGACAATCGACGGGTCGCCATCACGGCGCAATGGGAACCGGTCGTCGAGCCAGGTGCCGTGGTTCAGCCAGGGGCGCGTGTCCTCGGCACCCTGGGCCTGCACGCCCAGCAGGTCGGCTGCGGCCCGCTGCATGCGCGCAGCGTACGGGAAGATCCCGGCGAGGTCGGGATAGCGGGCGCGGCCGTCACCCAGCGCGAGGTCGAGCCAGACCAGACCGTCGGTCGTCGCATACGCGGCGCAGACCCCCAGCAGGGTGTCGCCGCCCTGCGTGCGGTCCGTGCCCCAGAGCGAGAGCAGGCGGCCGCCGACCTGGGCGACGCTGCGGGCAGCGGCATGCCAGCCTTCCGCGTCGACGCAGCCGTGCCACAGCGGCAGCGGCGCCTGCATGCGCTCGAGTGGGAGGTTCAGCCCGGCGACGGCCATTCAGTTCCCCAGCATCCGCGCGGCCTGGCGATACCAGATGGCCAGGTAGGGCGGAATGTAAAGGCCCAGCATCAAGGCCAGGCCCAGGTGAACGAACACCGGAATCAGCGCCGGTGGATGCGACAGCGGCTTGACGTTGGTGTCACCGAACACCATCGGCTGAACCCGGCTGAACACGGTTGCGAAGGCCACGCCCAACGCGACCAGCAGGAACGGGGTCGCCCAGGGCTGCTCGCGCATCGCCGTGGTGACGATCAGGAACTCGCTGGCGAACACGCCGAACGGCGGCATGCCCAGGATGGCCAGCGACCCCAGCATCAGCCCCCAGGCCACCGTGGGACTCACCTTGATCAGCCCGCGGATCTCGTCCATCAACTGGGTGCCGGCCTTCTGCACCGCATGGCCCACCGCAAAGAAGATCGCCGACTTCACCAGCGAGTGCACGGTCATGTGCAACAGGCCGGCGAAACTGGCGACCGGGCCGCCCATGCCGAAGGCGAAGGTCATCAGCCCCATGTGCTCGATCGACGAATAGGCGAACATGCGCTTGACGTCCTTTTGCCGCAGCAGCAGGAACGCCGAGGCCACCACCGAGACCAGGCCGAAGCCCATCATCAGGTGACCGGCCAAGTGGCTTTGCAGCGCGCCGTCGGTCAGCACCTTGCAACGCAGCACCGCATACAGCGCCACGTTCAGCAACAGGCCCGACAGCACGGCCGACACCGGGGTCGGGCCTTCGGCATGGGCGTCGGGCAACCAGTTGTGCAGCGGCACCAGTCCGACCTTGGTGCCGTAGCCGATGAACAGGAAGGCGAAAGACAGCGTGATGATGTTGGGATCGAGCTGGGCCTTCACCGTGTCCAGGTGGGTCCAGAGCAGCGCCCCGCCCTCGGACCCGAGCACCTTCTCCGCCGCCATGTACAGCAGCACCGTGCCGAACAGGGCCTGCGCGATGCCCACGCCGCACAGGATGAAATATTTCCAGGCCGCTTCCAGGCTGGCGGCGGTGCGGTAGACGCTGACCAGCAGCACGGTGGTCAGCGTCGCCGCTTCCATCGCCACCCACAGGATGCCCATGTTGTTGGTCGTCAGCGCGAGCAGCATGGTGAAGCTGAACAGCTGGTACATGCTGTGGTACAGGCGCAGGCGGTTCGGCGTCATCTTGCCGTGGTCGCGCTCGACGCGCATGTACGGGCGGGAAAATATTGCCGTGGTCAGGCCGACGAAGGCCGTCAAGGTCACCAGAAAGACATTCAGCGGATCGATGAAGAACTCCTGGTCCCATGCGAACAGCGGGCCCTCGGAGATGACTCGGCCGGTCAACGCGCAGGCGGCGATGAAGGTGCCCAGGCTGAACCCGACGTTGATCTCGGGCGCCTGGTCCCAATGGCCGCTCAGCGCCAGCACGACGCCGCCGGCCAGCGGAATTCCCAGGAGCAGGAAGAACACCTCCATCCTCAGCCTCCGGACAGCCAGCAAATGCGAACCGGGAAGAGCATCTATTGGTCCTTCAGTTTTTCCAGGTGACGGATGTCCAGGCTGTCGAACTGCTCGCGGATCTGGAACATGAACACGCCCAGGATCAGCACGCCGATCAGGACGTCCAGCGCGATGCCCAACTCCACCACCATCGGCATGCCGTAGGTGGCCGAGGTCGCCGCGAAGAACAGGCCGTTCTCCATCGCCAGGAAGCCGATCACCTGCGGCACGGCCTTGGCGCGGGTGATCATCATCAGGAACGACAGCAGCACGCAGGCCAGCGCGATGCCCAGCGTGCCGCGCGCCAGCGAGGTCGACAGACGGGCGATGGGAGTGGCCAGGTTGAAGGCGAAGATCACCACCAGGATCCCGATCAGCATGGTGGTCGGAATGTTGATCAGGGTCTCCACGTCCCAGCGGATCTGCAGGCGGTCGATGATCCGGTGCAGCAGCATCGGGATCAGCACCACCTTCAAGGCGAAGGTCAGTCCCGCGGACAGGTACAGGTGAGGCTGCGCAGTCACATAGCCGACGACCAAGGTCGACACCACCAGCGTCAGGCCCTGCAGGGTGAACAGGTTGATCAGCGAGAGGATGCGCCGCTGCGAAATCATCGCGAACGCCAGCATCAGCAGCAGCGCGCCGAGCAGGTTGACGAGCTGGGCGAGGATTTGAGTCATGACGCCAGCAGGATGTGCACCAGCATGCCGATCACGGCGAGCAGGAAGGACGAGGCCAGGAACTCCGGCACCCGGAAGATCCGCATCTTCGCGGCCAGCGTCTCCAGCACCGCCATGCAGACGCCGCCGACCGCCAGCTTGGCAACCAGCGCGGGCAAGGCCAGCAGCAGGGCGAGCGGCGCGTGGGCCTCGGCCACACCCCAGGGCAGGAACAGCGCCAGGCCGATGCACGAGTAGGCAAATAGCTTGAGGCTGGCCGCCCATTCGATCAATGCCAGGTGGCGGCCCGAATACTCCAGGATCAGCGCCTCGTGGATCATGGTCAGTTCCAGGTGCGTCGCCGGGTTGTCGACCGGCACCCGGGCGTTTTCCGCGAGGGACACCATGATGAAGGCCACGCCGGAAAAGGCCAGCGCCGGATAGATCGCGAGTTCGCGGTGGGCCAGTGTCTCCACCATGGTGGCAAGCGACGTGGACCGGGAAATCAGCGACGCCGAGAACAGCACCATCAGCAGGGCCGGCTCGGCCAGGAAGCCGATCAGCATTTCCCGGCGCGACCCCATGGAACCGAATGAGGTGCCGATGTCCATGGCGGCCAGCGAGATGAAGACGCGCGCCAGTGCGAACAGGCCGACCAGCGCGATGGCATCGGCGGCCGGCGCCAGCGGCAGGTCGGTGGACAGCGTGGGAACGATCGAGCTGGCCAGCACCATGCAGCCAAAGACGATGTAGGGTGTGGCCCGGAACAGCGGCGAGGCATGGTCGGCCACCACCGAGTCCTTGTTGAACAATTTATGCAGCAGGCGATAAGGCTGCCACAGGCTGGGCGCCGACTTGTTCTGCAGCCAGGCGCGCCACTGGTTCACCCAGCCGGTCAGCAGCGGCGCCAGGGCCAGCGCCACCACGATCTCCAGCACCTGCGAAATGAATCCGTAGATGTTCACAGCCGCACCACCACCAGCATCGCGATCAGGGTCACGAAGCTGTAGAGCAGGTAGATCGAAATGCGGCCCTGCTGCAGCAGTCCCACCAGCCGCGCGATGCGCGTGGCCAGCGCCGCCAGCGGCAGGAACAGCCAGCCCCAGAAATGGTCCTCCACCACCACGCGGTAGCGCGGGCGCGCGTCGAACGGCGTCGGCAGCTCGCGCCGCATCACGAAGAAAGGCTCGAAGATCTGGCGGATCGGCTGGCCGAAGCCTTCAGCCGTGTCCTGCATCCGGGCCGTTTGCCAGGCATAGCCGCAGTCCCACGCCGGCGAGCGGCGCAGCCGGCCGTGATAGAACCAGCGAACCATCAGGTAGGCCAGCGCGCAACTCGCCGCCACGCCGAGCAGGAAGATCACCGGCCCGTAGCTGGCCCGCTCGACGCTGATGGGGGCCAGCAGCCAGCCGCTGGCGGCCACCGTCTGGCCCAGGCCGGCGGCCAGCAGTTGCTGCGTCACCGGGTCGATCAGCTGGATGAACTGCACCGGCAACAGTCCGAGGCCCACGCAACCCAGCACCAGCCAGAGCATGCCCACCCGTTCCCAGGAGCCGGCATCATGGGCCTGCGCCAGCTTTTCCTCACGCGGCTGGCCGAGGAAGATCACGCCGAAGAACTTCACCATGGTGTAGCCCGCCAGCGCCGCCACCAGGGCGATCAGCGCGGCCACCATCGGGATCAACATGTTCAGCAGCGGGTCGGGCAGGCTCGGCGTGAACAAGAAGCTTTGCAGCAGCAGCCACTCGGACACGAAGCCCCCCAGCGGCGGCAGGCCGGCGCTGGTCAGCACGCCCACCAGGGTGACCCAGGCCACCCAGGGCATGTAGCGGATCAACCCGCCGAGCTTGCCCAGGCTGCGTTCAGCCGTGGCGTGCAGCACGCAGCCGGTGCTCAGGAACAGCAGGCTCTTGAAGACGGCATGGCTGGCCACGTGATACAGGGTGGCCGTCAGGGCCAGCGCCGCCAGGGCCTTCATGCCATAGGCGGAGAAGATCAGCGCCAGCCCGATGCCGGCGGCCATCAGGCCGATGTTCTCGATCGACGAATAGGCCAGCAGCCGCTTCATGTCCACTTGCACCGCGGCGAACACCACGCCGAACAAGGCCGTCGCCAGCCCCAGCGCCAGCAAGAGACCGCCCCACCACCAGAACCGGGTGTGCAGCAGGTCGAACGAGACGCGCAGCAGGCCGTAGATGGCGGTCTTGAGCATGACAGCGCTCATCAGGGCCGACACCGGCGAGGGCGCGGCCGGGTGGGCTTCGGGCAACCAGACATGCAAGGGCAGCAGTCCCGCCTTGGCGCCGAACCCCAACAGCGCCAGCAGGAAAGCGATCGAGCCCCAGAACGGCGAGAGCTGCTGGGCACGCATGTTGGCGAAGGTGTAGTCGCCAGTGTTGGCCTGCAGCACGCCGAAACTCAGGAGGATGGCGATCGCACCGATGTGCGCCATCGTCAGGTACAGGTAGCCGGCATTGCGCACCTCGGCCACCCGATGGTTCGCCGTCACCAGGAAATAAGACGACAAGGCCATCGTCTCCCACATCACCATGAAAGCATAGGCATCGTCGGCCAGCACCACCAGCATCATGCTGGCCAGGAACACGTGGTACTCCAGGCATAAGAGGCCCGGTGGCGTGCCCTCGGCCTTGCGGAAATAACCGGCGGCGAAGGTCGATACGCCCGCCGAGACCGCGCCGATCACCATCAGAAAGAAAGCCGCCAGGGGGTCCAGGCGCAGGTGGAACGGCAAGTTCGGCAGGCCAACCGGCAGCACCGCGACCTGGGGATTTCCGAAAACCGCCGCGAGCGCCAGTCCGAACAGCACCAGTCCGAGCACGCCACCAGCCGGAAAGAGGATGCGCGAGACGAAGGTGAACCGCCGCAAGGCCAGGACACCGGCAACGCCGATCACCAGCCAGCCCGCCGCGACCAACAGCATCCAGTCCAGCCGCAGCCATTGGCCGGCGCCCGTCAATTCCTCAGCTCCGTCATTGTTGTATCCAATCCATCCGGACCTCGTACGGCCAGCATGCCGCCCCGGCCCGCCGATGCACGCTTTCAGGGGCAGCGGCCGGTTCGTGGATAAACGTATCCTAATACCATTTATCGGCGGCTCCCTTGCCCACGCGCAACCCGGCGCGCCCACGAGCCGGGGATCAGCGGTTTTCGGGCGCCTGCGGATCGGGCGCGGAGCCTGCGCGCAACACCTGGTCGTTGGGACCGAACCACACGGTGAACACCATGGCCGTGTTGGGCGGCTGCAGATAACGCCAATCCCAGGCCACCTCGCGCTTCAGCGCATAGGGAGTGACCTTCATCGGCTTGCCCAGGAGGCGGTGCACGTCCTCCATCGTCATCCCGGGACGAATCTTGGCGAAGGTTGCCGGGTTGAGCACCTGGCGCAGCGCCGTCATGCGGCCGTCCGGCCCGATGCTGATCATGTAGTTCTGCTGGCCGGCGGGCTGGCGGTTGTACTCGAAGGTGCGCTCGCCGCCCGGCCCGTTCCAGATCACTTCCGGCGCGCCAAAGCGCTCACGCACATCGGCTTCGGTCGACACGCCCTCGTCCAGCTCGCTGATGCGCTGCCGGTCGCAAGCAGCCAGTGTGAGCAGGATCAAGGCGCCAACGGCGGCGGCGGATCGGATGGCCACGGCCCAGGATGTAAAATTGGGTCGAAAGGCACAGTCTATGTCCATGTTGCTCCGCATTTTCCGCCGCCCCGATTACAACTCGGAAGTGACCCAGTTCCTGGAGCAGCTCAAGACCGCCAATCCCGCTCTGGAAGCCCAGCAGCGCGTCGGCCGGGCCCTGCTGTGGGACAAGGCCATCGACCGCGACGCCAGCGACGAGTGGGAGCAGGCCCGGGTTGCGCAAAAGCCCTACGTCTACCAAACCGAAAGCAAATGACCGGGCCGGTCCTCGCGACGCTGCCCGAGCCGTCGGCGACCGGGTTGGCCGGGATGCCTGACGTGGTGGATCAGGTGGCCCTCGCACGGCTTTATGGCGAACCGCTGTTCGCCATGCCGACCGACCTCTACATCCCGCCCGACGCGCTGGAGATCTTCCTCGAGGCCTTCGAGGGCCCGCTGGACCTGCTGCTGTACCTGATCCGCAGGCAGAACTTCAACATTCTGGACATTCCCATGGCGGGCGTGACCCGCCAGTACCTGGTGTACGTGGACGAGATCCGCACCCGCAACCTGGAGCTGGCCGCGGAATACCTGCTGATGGCGGCGATGCTGATCGAGATCAAGTCGCGCATGCTGCTGCCGCCCAAGAGGAGCACGGAAGGCCAGGAACCGGAAGACCCGCGCGCCGAGCTGGTGCGCCGCCTGCTCGAATACGAGCAGATGAAGGCCGCCGCTTTCGGCCTGAACGAGGTGCCCCAGCTCGGGCGGGACGTGTTGCGTGCCCAGGTCTACATCGAGCAGTCGCTGCAGCCGCGCTTTCCCGAAGTCAACGTGGTCGACCTGCAGGAGGCCTGGCGCGACATCGTCAAGCGCGCGAAGCTGGTGCAGCACCACAAGATCACCCGTGAAGAGCTGTCGGTGCGCGAGCACATGAGCATCGTGCTGCGCCGGCTGCAGGGGCGCAAGTTCGTGGAGTTCGAGCAGCTGTTCGACATCACCCGCGGCCTGCCCGTGCTGATCGTCACCTTCATCGCCCTGCTGGAGCTGGCGAAGGAGGCATTGATCGATTTGACCCAGGCCGAGGCTTTCGCCCCGATCTATGTGCGGCTGGCCTACCAGCCTTCCTGACCCCCACCCCACGTTGCGTCGGCCCGCGGCGACCCGAATATGCCTTCCAACTCCACACTCTCGGCCTCCCATGATTTCGACGTGCTGATCGTCGGCAGCGGCCTGGCCGGCTTGTCGGCGGCGCTGCACCTGGCCCCGACCCACCGCGTCGCGGTCCTGACCAAGCGCTCGACGAGCGACGGCTCCAGCGGCTGGGCCCAGGGCGGAATCGCCGCCGTGATGGGTGAAGGCGACACCTTCCAGTCGCACGTGGACGACACACTGGTGGCCGGCGCCGGCCTGTCCGATCTCGCCGCGACCCGCTTCGTGGTCGAGCATTCTCCCGAGAGCATCAACTGGCTGCGTCAGCTGGGCGTGCCGTTCTCGCTGGAAGACGGCCACCTGCACCTGACGCGCGAGGGCGGCCACAGCGCCCGGCGCATCGTCCACTCCACCGACGCCACCGGCGCGGCAGTGCAGCGCACCCTGATCGACCACGTGCGCAAGACAACCAACATCACGGTGTTCGAGCAGCACACCCTGGTGGACCTGATCACCAGCCGCAAGCTCGGCCTGCCTTGCGCCAGCGGCCCGGCCTGTCTGGGCCTGTATGCGCTCGACGAAGCGACCGACGAGGTTCTCACCTTCCGTGCGCCCCAGACCATCCTGGCCACCGGTGGCGCCGGCAAGGTGTACCTCTACACCACCAATCCCGACACGGCGACCGGCGACGGCATCGCGGCGGCCTGGCGCGCCGGCTGCCGGGTGACCAACATGGAGTTCATCCAGTTCCACCCCACCTGCCTGTACCACCCCAACGTCAAGTCGTTCCTGATCAGCGAGGCGGTGCGCGGCGAGGGCGGCCGCTTGCTGCTGCCCGATGGCACCCGCTTCATGCCGCAGCACGACCCCCGGCTCGAACTGGCGCCGCGCGACGTGGTCGCGCGGGCCATCGACTTCGAGATGAAGAAGCACGGGCTGGAATGCGTCTACCTCGACATCTCGCACCAGCCGGCCGAATTCATCCGCGAACATTTCCCGACCATCCATGCGCGCTGCCTGGAACTGGGGATCGACATCACGAAACAACCCATCCCGGTGGTTCCCGCGGCCCACTACAC
>JAAOZX010000110.1 GCA_012274225.1 Comamonadaceae bacterium
ATCGGCGCCGAGGTCTTCTCGCGCATTCTCGACTTCAAGGACAGAACCACCTGCGTGCTGTTCGGCGATGGCGCCGGCGCGGTGGTGCTGGAAGCGTCGGACAGCCCCGGGATCCTGGCCAGCGACCTGCACGCGGACGGCAGGCACCTGGACATCCTGTGCGTCCCTGGAACGGTTTCCGGCGGCAAGGTGCTGGGCGATCCGCTGCTCAAGATGGACGGCCAGGCGGTGTTCAAGCTGGCCGTCGGCGTTCTCGAGGACGCCGCCCGCGCGGCGCTGGACAAAGCCGGCCGGACGGCGGCTGACATCGATTGGCTGATCCCCCACCAAGCGAACCTCCGCATCATGCAGAGCACCGCGAAACGGTTGAAGCTGCCGATGGACAAGGTCATCGTCACGGTGGACCAGCACGGCAACACTTCGGCCGCATCGATACCGCTGGCGCTCGACGCGGCGGTTCGCGGCGGCAAGATCGCCCGGGGCCAGACACTGTTGCTCGAAGGCGTTGGCGGCGGCTTCACCTGGGGTGCGGTGCTGCTGGACTTCTGAGTCCGCCGGCAACTGGGGCCCTCTTCTTTCTAAAGAACCATGACACCGTTCGCATTCGTCTTTCCCGGCCAAGGGTCGCAGTCTGTCGGCATGCTGGACGCCTGGGGCGGTCACCCGGCCGTGGCCGACGCCGTGCAGGAAGCATCCGATGCGCTGGGCGAAGACCTGGCCCGTCTCATCAAGGAGGGCCCCAAGGAAGCGCTGGGCATGACCACCAACACCCAGCCCGCCATGCTGGTGGCCGGCATCGCGGCCTGGCGCGCCTGGCGTGCCGAGGGTGGCGCCGAGCCGGCCGCGGTAGCCGGACACTCTCTGGGGGAGTACTCGGCGCTGGTAGCCTCCGGCGTGCTGACCCTGGCCGATGCCGTGCGGCTGGTGCGGTTTCGCGCCCAGGCCATGCAAGAAGCAGTTCCGGTGGGCGCCGGTGCCATGGCCGCCATCCTGGGCATGGATGCGCAAGAGGTGATCGAGGGCTGCGCCGAAGCGGTGCGCAGCTTTGGCACCAACACGGCGGAAGTGGTGGAAGCCGTCAATTTCAACGATCCGGCGCAGACCGTGATTGCCGGCAGCAAGAAGGCCGTGGAGAAGGCGTGCGAAGTGCTCAAGGCCGGCGGTGCCAAGCGGGCCCTGCCGCTTCCGGTGTCGGCGCCGTTCCACTCGAGCCTGATGAAGCCCGCGGCCGAACGGCTGAAGGAAAGGTTGGCGACCACGCCCTTCGCGGCGCCGCGAATTCCCGTCATCAACAACATCGAAGTCAAGAGTGAGGCCGATCCCGACCGGATTCGTGCCGCGCTTTTTCAACAGGCGTTCGGGCCCGTGCGCTGGGTCGAGTGCGTGCAGGCGATCAAGGCGCGCGGCATCGACACCCTGGTCGAGTGCGGGCCCGGGAGGGTCCTGGCCGGCCTGGTCAAACGAATCGATCCCCAACTCACCGGCGTGGCGCTGTACGATCCCGCCACGCTGGCCGAAGTGAAAAGGCTGCTGGCATGAACCCCCGATTCCCGGGCCAAGTTGCACTCGTTACCGGCGCTTCGCGCGGCATCGGCGCGGCGATCGCGCTCGAATTCGCGCAACAGGGCCTGAAGGTTGTCGGAACCGCGACTTCGGAAGCCGGCGCGGCGGCGATCACCCGGTCGCTGTCGCAGTTCCCGGGTTGCCGGGGCGCCAATCTCAACGTCAATGACGCGGTGGCCGCCCACGCGCTGGTCGACGCGATCGCCACCGAGCATGGCGGACTGCAGATCCTCGTGAACAATGCCGGCATCACGCGAGATTCGATCGCGATGCGCTTGAAGGACGAGGACTGGGATGCGGTGCTGGACACCAACCTGAAGGCCGTGTTCCGGATGTGCCGGGCGGTCATGCGGACGATGATGAAGCAGCGCTATGGCCGCATCATCAACATCACGTCCGTGATCGGATCGATAGGCAACCCGGGCCAGGCCAACTATGCTGCAGCGAAGGCCGGCGTCGCCGGAATGACCCGGTCGCTGGCGCGCGAACTGGGCAGTCGCGGCATCACCGTCAACTGCATCGCGCCCGGATTCATTGAAACCGAAATGACCGAGAACCTCCCCGAGGCGCAGCAGCAGGCGTTGCTGGTCCAGATCGCCCTTGGCCACCTGGGCAAGCCGGCCGATATCGCCCACGCCGCCAGCTATCTGGCCTCGCCGCAGGCCGCCTATGTGACGGGGCAGGAAATCCACGTCAACGGCGGCATGTACATGTCCTGAATCGCACCCGCGCCGGTTGTTCCGCCCGGCGCAAGAGCCCGCAAGTGCGGGGCTGGCGCGCGTCGCTGGCCGAAGTCCCTGCGGACCCGGCGAGGCGAGCGCTAAAATCGCGGATTCATTCACCACCCTTTGAGGGAACCATGAGCGATATCGAAGCACGTGTCAAAAAAATTATCGCCGAACAACTCGGCGTGGAGGAGTCCCAGGTCACCAGCGAAAAAGCCTTCGTGGCCGATCTCGGTGCCGACTCGCTCGACACGGTGGAGCTGGTGATGGCGCTCGAGGATGAGTTCGGCATCGAGATCCCGGACGAGGACGCCGAGAAGATCACCACGGTGCAGAACGCCATCGACTACGCCAACGCCCATCAGAAGGCCTGACCGCGCATGAGGGAAGCTGTCCAGCGCCTCGAGCCGGCTCGGGTCGTCGCGGGCTGTGGCGCAGACCATCGGAGGTCTCCGTGACCCGGCGCCGCATCGTCGTGACCGGCCTGGGCTGCGTCAGCCCGGTGGGCAATACGGTCGCCCAATCCTGGTCCAACCTGCTGGACGGGAAGTCGGGCATCGACCTCATCACGCAGTTCGACGCCAGCAATTTCTCCTGCAAGATCGCCGGCGAGGTCAAGGGGTTCCACATCTCGGACTACATCCCCGAGAAGGAAGCCCGACACATGGACCGTTTCATCCATCTGGGCATGGCCGCGGCGTTCCAGGCCGTTGCGGACAGCGGATTGCCGGTCGGCGACGCGCTGGATGGTGAACTCGCCACCCGCATCGGCTGCAACATCGGGGCCGGGATCGGCGGCTTGCCGATGATCGAGCAGACCCATGCCGAACTGACGGCGCGCGGCCCGCGGCGGATCTCGCCCTTCTTCGTGCCGGCTTCGATCATCAACATGATCTCGGGCCACGTGTCGATCAAGTATGGATTCAAGGGACCGAACCTCGCCGTGGTCACCGCCTGCACCACGGGGCTGCATGCCCTGGGGCTGTCGGCAAGACTGATCGAATACGGCGACGCCGACGTGATGGTCGCCGGCGGCGCCGAGGCGGCCGTGTCCCCGCTGGGCATCGGCGGCTTTGCGTCGGCCCGCGCCCTGTCCACGCGCAATGACGATCCCCAAACCGCGTCGCGGCCGTGGGACAAGGACCGCGACGGCTTCGTGCTGGGTGAAGGCGCGGGCGTCGTGGTGCTCGAGGAATACGAGCACGCCAAGGCCCGTGGCGCAAAGATCTACGCGGAACTGGCCGGTTTCGGGATGAGCGCGGATGCCTTCCACATGACCGCACCGGACGTCGACGGTCCGCGCCGCTCGATGGCCAATGCGCTGCGCAATGCCGGCGTCAATGCCGACGCGGTGGATTACCTCAACGCGCACGGCACATCGACCCCGCTGGGCGACCTGAACGAAACCAACGCCATCAAGCTGGCGCTGGGCGATCACGCCCGCAAGACGGTGGTCAATTCGACCAAGTCGATGACCGGCCATCTGCTGGGCGGGGCCGGCGGCATCGAGTCGGTCTTCACCGTGCTGGCAGTCCACGAACAGAAGAGTCCTCCCACGATCAACATCTTCAACCAGGACCCGGAGTGCGACCTGGACTATTGCGCCAACACGGCGCGTGACATGAAGATCGATGTGGCGATCAAGAACAACTTCGGCTTCGGCGGCACCAACGGCACCCTGGTCTTCAAGCGCCTTCAATAGCGTCGCCTCGCCAGGGTCCCCGCTGAAACGGCTTTCTTCATGCACAACGCCCCATCGGTGACTTACCCGGTGGGGCGTTCGCTTCTGGGCGGCGGGCTCGGCGCCCTCCTGTGGTTGCTGGGCGTCCTGGTCACGGTCCAGTGGATACGGGAGTCGCCGGTAAGCGGCTGGCGACTGGTCGCGGCTGTGATGGTGCCGGCGCTCGCGGCTCTGGCTGCCGGCTGGAACTGGTGGATCATGCCCCGCGGCACGCTGGCCTGGGACGGCCAAAGCTGGACCTGGACCGGTGCGGGAATCGAATCCGGTGCCGTCGACGTCTGCCTGGATCTGCAACACTTCCTGCTGTTGCACTTCAGGAGCCAACCGACATCGCACTGGCTTTGGCTGGAGCGCAACCGCAGCGCCGCACGCTGGGACGACCTGCGACGTGCGGTATATTCCCGCGCCAGACCGCAAACGACGCCCGAGGCCGAGGCTGGGGTGGCGGAACCATGACAAGAACGCCGCCAAGTGCTTCTCCCACGCCTGCCGACACCGACCTGATGCTGGTCGAGCGCACCGTCGCGGGCGACCAGAAAGCCTATGAGCTTCTCGTCCTCAAGTACCAGCGCCGCATCGAGCGGCTGATCGGCCGGATGGTGCGCGATACCGACCTGGTAGAAGACATCGCCCAGGAGACCTTCATCCGCGCCTACCGGGCGCTTTCGCAATTCCGCGGCGAGGCGCAGTTCTACACCTGGCTGTACCGGATTGCCGTCAATACCGCCAAGAAGGCCCTGGTCGACCTCAAGCGGGACCCGCTGGTGTCGGAAAGCGCGCTGCGAGGCGGCGGCGACGAAGAGGATGAAACTTCCGCCGTGGAGAACGAACTAACCTCCGCGGAAACACCCGAAACGGTGCTGGCCGCCAAGGAAATCGCCATGGCGGTCAACTCGGCCATGGAGGCCCTGCCCGAGGATTTGCGCCAGGCGGTGACGCTGCGCGAGATCGAGGGGCTGAGTTACGAAGAGATTGCTGAAGTGATGAATTGCCCGATCGGCACGGTGCGTTCGCGGATCTTCCGGGCGCGCGAGGCGATTTCGGCCAAGGTCAAGCCCATGCTGGAAAACCAGTCGGGCAAGCGCTGGTAGGCACCGGCGCGATGCGGCGAGGTGACGTGATGATGAACAAGACAAAGATTCAGGAACTTGTTTCGGCTCTGGCCGATGGCCAGCTTCAGGGCGAGGAATTCGCGCAGGGCGTCGAGGCGGCGACCCTGGATCCGCACGGGCGCGAGGCATGGCTTGCCTATCACGTGATCGGTGAAGTGCTGCGCTCTGGCGAGCTGGCGGCCGGTACCCGGCCGGAGGCCTTCCTGGGTTCATTGCGGATATCGCTGCAGCAGGAGCAGCCCTGGTCGTCCGCTCGACCCGTTACGCAGCTCGACCCACCGGACGTGCCCCTGCCTGCCGCGGCAAACGACTCCAGTTTCCGCTGGAAACTGGTGGCCGGCTTCGCCTCGGTCGCGGCCGTCGGAGCAATCGCCTGGTCCCTGGCCGGCGGTATGCCCGGCAAGGCCGAGCAAGCCCAGCTGGCGGCCAACAACGGTACCGTGCTGCAAGCCAGCGAGCGCGGTGTGATGATCCGCGACCCCCAGCTCGACGAGTTCATGGCGGCGCACCGCCAGCTGGGCGGCGCGTCGGTGCTGCCGGCCGGATTTGTCCGTAACGCGACATTGGAAGGCCCCGGCCGCTGAGGCGGCGGCAGTTCATGGGACACCCCCACACGTCCAAAACAATGCTTGCCGGCCGGGTGCTGGTTGCCATCGGGGCCGTGACGGTGCTCGGCGCCGCAATCGCGCAGCCGGCTGGGAAGACGGCGCAGTCCGGCCTGCAGGCGCAGGGCAGGCCGGCGGAGCGCAGCATCAACGAGTGGCTGGAGCGAATGCACCAGGCATCCGGGCGGCGCAACTACATCGGCACCCTGGTCGTGTCTTCGAACACCGGCGCCATGTCGAGCGCCCGAGTCTGGCATGCGTGCCAGGGTGACCAGCAGGTCGAACGCGTCGAATCGCTCACCGGCGCGCCCCGTTCCACCTTCCGGCACAACGAAGAGGTCATCACGTTCCTGCCCGAAGCCGGGGTGGCGCGCACCGAAAGGCGTGAATCGCCGGATCTGTTTCCCAGCCTGCTCAAGCCCAGTGAAACATCCATTCCCGAGTTCTACACGGCGCGCCGGGTCGGCGGCGACCGAGTCGCCGGCTTCGAGGCCGATGTCGTCCAACTGGCGCCCAAAGACAACCTGCGATTCGGTTATCGCATCTGGAGCGAGAGGAAGACCGGGCTGGTGGTGAAGCTGCAAACCCTCGACCTGGATGGCAGCGTTCTGGAGCAGGCCGCGTTTTCCGAACTCCAGCTCGACGCCCCGGTGCGCATGGACAAGCTCAGCCAGATGATGGCTGCGACGGATGGCTGGCGGGTGGAAAAGACCGAGGCGGTGAAGACCAGTGCCGCCGTCGAAGGCTGGCACATGAAGGGCGACGTGGCGGGGTTCAAGCCCGTCAGCTGCTACAAGCGGCCGGTTGCCGCCGTGCCGCTGCCCCAAGGCAGCATGCAATGGATCTTTTCGGATGGGCTGGCATCGGTGTCGCTCTTCGTCGAAGCCTACGACCGACAGCGTCACACCCACGAGGGCCTTTTCTCCAGCGGCGCGACCCAGACCCTGACGCGGCGCATCCAGGATTGGTGGCTCACCGCCGTGGGCGAAGTGCCGCAGCAAACGCTCAACGCCTTTGCCCACAATCTTGAGCGCCGGAAATAAGCCCCCATCTGGTCGAGTTGTGCCATGGCCCAGGTGTGGCCCTCAGCGCACGTTCACCGGCTTGTTGTTCTAGCATATCTGTCAGCTTGAAAGGTCGACATGTACAGGATTGATTGGAAAGGAATGCGCGCCCGCGGCTTGGCGGCGGCCGTGGTGGTCGCCGCAACCGTGGCACTGATGCCGGCCCAGCCCGCGCTGGCGCAGGCTCGCGCGCTGCCCGACTTCACCGACCTGGTGGAGCAGGTGGGGCCCTCGGTGGTCAACATCCGCACCCTCGAGCGCTCGCGCAGCAGCAGCGCCGTCCCGGGTGCGATGGACGAGGAGATGCAGGAGTTCTTCCGCCGCTTTTTCGGCCAGCCCCTGCCGGGTACGCCGCGCCAGATGCCGCGGCCCGACCGGCCCCAGCCCGACGAGGAGCAGCCCCGGGGCGTCGGATCCGGCTTCATCCTGAGCACCGACGGATTTGTCATGACCAATGCCCACGTGGTCGAGGGCGCCGACGAAGTGCTGGTCACCCTGACCGACAAGCGTGAGTTCAAGGCCAAGATCATCGGATCGGACAAGCGTACCGACGTTGCGGTGGTCAAGATCGATGCCACGGCGTTGCCGGCGGTGAAGGTCGGAGACGTGACCCGGCTGAAGGTGGGCGAGTGGGTGATGGCCATCGGTTCTCCGTTCGGCCTGGAAAACACCGTGACTGCTGGCATCGTGAGCGCCAAGCAGCGCGACACCGGCGAGTACCTGCCGTTCATCCAGACCGACGTGGCGATCAACCCCGGCAATTCGGGCGGGCCGCTGATCAACATGCGCGGCGAAGTGGTCGGAATCAACAGCCAGATCTACTCCCGCTCGGGCGGCTTCATGGGCATCTCGTTTGCCATCCCGATCGACGAAGCAATTCGCGTCAGCGAGCAGCTGAGAGTGTCCGGCCGGGTATCGCGCGGCCGCATCGGGGTCCAGATCGACCAGGTTACGAAGGACGTCGCCGAGTCGATCGGCCTGGGCCGGCCTCAGGGCGCGCTGGTTCGCAGCGTGGAAAACGGGTCGCCGGCCGACAAGGCCGGCGTCGAGGCGGGCGACATCATCACCCGCTTCGACGGCAAGGCCATCGAGAAAGCTTCGGACCTTCCGCGTCTGGTGGGCAACACCAAGCCGGGTACGCGCACCAGCATGTCGGTGTTCCGGCGCGGAGGCTCCAGGGACCTGAACGTCACGATCACCGAATTCGAGCCGGAGAAGGCAGTGCGGCGAACGTCCGATAAGGAAGAGAAACCCAGGAGCTCTGCGGCGGCGCAATCCGTCGGCCTGTCGGTCAGCGAGCTGACTGACGCACAGAAGAAGGATCTCAAGCTGAAGGGTGGCGTCAAGGTCGAGGCCGTCACCGATGGCGCAGCGCGCGCCGGCATCCGCGAGGGCGACATCATCGTTGCGATCGGTAATACCGAGGTGGGCAGCGTCAGGGAGTTCGACGCGGTGCTGGCGAAGATCGACAAGAACAAGCCGATTCCGGTGCTGCTGCGCCGGGGCGAACTGGCCACCTACCTGCTGATCCGGCCCGCACGCTAGGGCATTGCAGCGCTTCCAGGGGGCTCGGCGAGGGCGCCGGCCCGGCCGAAAGCCCCAATCCCGCGGTCGGGTTTGGGGCTTTTGAGCAAAGGAGCCACGTCGCAAAAAATAAATTCGGCGACGGGGCAGGCGGACTGAACGTGTGCAATCACTAACTTGTTCCGGGTCTTCATTACATTTTTGGGTAGAATCGGCGCACCCCATCGGCGATTAGCAGCATATCGAAAACTGCTAAATCCACCATGCGGGATGGACTTGGCCAGTCCACCCCGCGTCCACAGATCGCCCACATGTTGTCCCAAACCTTGCTCATCTATTTTGTTGATAAGTTGTGAATAACATCCTTGTTGTTCGTCTGCAACGACGTGGTTTGGACTGTGGAGTGGCTGTACGCCCTGGGCTTTTTGCCTACAATGAAGCTCCAACTATCGCAGTTGCCATAGATTGTTGGTTTAGGGCGCGTCACTTCGAGACGCGCCCTTTTTTCTTTCCCCCTGCCTTTTGAATTCAATCACTTAAGCGTTGCCGTTGATGAATCACATCAGAAACTTCTCGATCATCGCGCACATCGATCACGGCAAATCCACGCTCGCGGACCGCCTGATCCAGCGTTGCGGCGGGTTGTCGGATCGGGAGATGGAAGAGCAGGTGCTCGACTCGATGGATCTGGAAAAAGAGCGTGGGATAACCATCAAGGCGCAGACCGCTTCGCTGCGCTATCAGGCTCGCAACGGCGAGGTCTATCACCTGAATCTGATCGACACGCCGGGCCACGTGGACTTCTCCTACGAGGTCTCGCGTTCGCTTTCGGCGTGCGAAGGCGCGCTGCTGGTGGTCGACGCGAGTCAGGGCGTGGAAGCGCAGACGGTGGCCAATTGCTACACCGCGCTGGACCTCGGTGTCGAGGTGGTGCCGGTGCTCAACAAGATGGATCTGCCGCAAGCGGACCCGGAGAACGCGAAAGAGGAAATCGAGGACGTGATCGGCCTCGATGCCAGCCGCGCGATTCCGTGCTCGGCCAAGACCGGGATGGGGATCGACGAAATCCTGGAGGCCGTGGTCGAGCGGATCCCGGCGCCGCGCGGCAATCCCGACGGCCCGCTCAGGGCCATGATCATCGACAGCTGGTTCGACAGTTATGTCGGGGTGGTGATGCTGGTGCGCGTGGTGGACGGTCGCGTGGCCAAGGGCGACCGCATCAAGCTGATGGCGACGGGGGCCAGCTACAACGCGGATAACCTCGGTGTCTTCACCCCCGCCAGCGAGCCGCGGGACGTGCTGGAGGCGGGTCAGGTGGGTTTTATCGTCGCTGGCATCCGCGAGTTGCAGGCCGCCAAGGTTGGCGACACGGTCACCCTTATCCGTCCCGGGACGGGCGGCGCGGCATTCACCGCCACGGAGGCCTTGCCGGGCTTCAAGGAAATCCAGCCCCAGGTTTTCGCCGGTCTCTATCCGACCGAAGCCAACCAGTACGACTCCCTGCGCGACGCGCTGGAGAAACTCAAGCTCAACGACGCCTCGCTGCACTACGAACCGGAGGTCAGCCAGGCGCTGGGCTTCGGCTTTCGCTGCGGCTTTCTCGGCCTGCTGCACATGGAGATCGTGCAGGAGCGGCTGGAGCGTGAATTCGACCAGGATCTGATCACCACCGCGCCGAGCGTCGTCTACCAGGTGCTCAAGGCCGACGGTGAGACCATCACAGTGGAGAACCCTTCCAAGGTTCCGGATCAGGGCCGCATCCTGGAGATTCGCGAACCCATCGTCACCGTGCATCTCTACATGCCGCAGGAGTACGTGGGCCCGGTCATGACCCTGGCCAACCAGAAGCGCGGCGTCCAGCAGAACATGGCCTACCACGGCAAGCAGGTCATGCTGACCTACGAGCTGCCCTTGGGCGAGATCGTGCTGGACTTCTTCGACAAGCTCAAATCGGTCAGCCGAGGCTACGCATCGATGGACTATTCCTTCAAGGAGTACCGGGCGTCCGACGTGGTCAAGGTTGACATCCTGCTCAATGGCGAGCGGGTCGACGCCCTTTCGATCATCGTGCACCGCAGCCAGTCTCAATACCGCGGCCGGGCGGTGGTGGCGAAGATGCGCCAGATCATCAGCCGCCAGATGTTCGACGTGGCCATCCAGGCGGCCATCGGAGCGAATATCATCGCGCGCGAAACCATCAAGGCGTTGCGCAAGAACGTGCTGGCAAAATGCTACGGTGGCGACATTACGCGCAAGCGCAAGCTCCTCGAAAAACAGAAGGCAGGCAAGAAAAGAATGAAGCAGATCGGATCGGTGGAAGTGCCCCAGGAAGCGTTCCTGGCGATATTGCAGGTGGAGGAATGAGCGGCCGCCGGAAGTGCCGGAGCGGCATCGTTGTCGAGCGCGACCCATTGAGCGGACGGGTGACGGCGCGTCCGGGAGGAACCCCATGATGCCTGTCCTCACTGCAGCGGTTCTGGCCGCCTTCGCCGGCTATGCCGGCGCCTGGTACCTGGGCCTGCTGGAAGGCAATTTCGCCTTGCTGCTGCTGCTGGCAACGCTGGTCACCGGGCTGTACTGGGTGGCCGAGCGCCTGTACTTCCTGCCGCGGCGCCGTGATGCAGCAGAGCGCTTGCAAGCGAATTTCGCCCAGCGTCAGGCCGACCTGGCGGCCAAGGGCATCACACAGGTCGACGGGGACGACGCACAGGGCCGGCAACGCCTGCTGATGCAGCCCTGGTGGCTGGACTGGACCGCGGGCCTGTTCCCGGTGATCCTGGCGGTCTTCGTGCTCAGGTCGTTTCTGTTCGAGCCGTTCAAGATTCCGTCCGGGTCGATGATTCCCACGCTGCTGGTGGGCGACCTGATTCTGGTCAACAAGTTCACCTATGGCATTCGCCTGCCGGTGGTCAACATCAAGCTGACCGAAGGCCATGCGCCGCAGCGCGGCGACGTCATGGTGTTCCGCTATCCGCCAAAACCCAGCCTGGATTACATCAAGCGGGTGGTCGGCGTGCCGGGCGACGAGGTGGCATACCTGGACAAGAAGCTGACGATCAACGGCCAGCCGGTGAGCAAGACGGCGGTGCCCGACTTCTTCGACGAGGATGCCATGCAGTACTTCAAGCAGTTCGAGGAAGTGCTCGCGGGCAAGCGGCATCGGATCCTGAACGACGACAACCGCCCCGCCTTCATTCCAGGCGCCGACAACTTTCCCTTCAAGCAGAATTGCCGCTACAGTGTCGAGGGAGTCGTCTGCAAGGTGCCTGAGGGGCAGTACTTCATGATGGGCGACAACCGGGACAATTCACTCGACTCGCGGTATTGGGGCTTCGTGCCCGACAAGAACATTGTCGGCAGGGCGTTTTTCATCTGGATGAATTTCGGCAGCCTCAAACGCATCGGATCATTCGAATAGGTTTGTTTTTGCGAGGAAGGGGCAGCGCATGAAGTTACGGCTCAAGAGGTCAAGGCAGGGCGGCATTTCTTTCATCGGACTGCTGTTCGTGGTCGGCGTGCTGGCCTGCCTGGTGATCCTGGGGGCGCAGGCGTTCCCGACGGTGGTCGAATACCAGGCCATCCTCAAGGCGGTGCAGAAGGCCTCCGAGGGCAACACGGTGCCGGAGGTCAAGATGATCTTCGAGAAGGCGGCGGCAATCGACGACATAACGTCCGTCTCCGGCAAGGACCTGATCATCTCGAAGGACGGCGACCAGGTGGTCGTGAAATTCGCCTATACCCGGGAAATCCACATGTTCGGCCCGGCCTACCTGCTGCTGAAGTACGCCGGACAGTCGAAGAAGACCCGCTAGTCAAGGCAAGCGTGGATGGCCGGCTCGCCGCACTGCAAGCGCGCTTGCAGCACCAATTCTCCGATCCGCAGCTGCTGGCGCGGGCGCTGACGCACCGCAGCTTCTCGGCCGAGCACAACGAGCGGCTGGAATTCCTGGGGGACTCGGTGCTCAACCTCGCCGTGTCGGCACTGCTGTACGAGCGCTTGGCCCTGCCCGAAGGCGACCTGACCAAGGTCCGCGCCACCCTCGTCAAGCAGGAACCTCTGCATCAGGTCGCGGTCGGGCTTGGCCTTTCCGAATTCATCCAACTTGGCGAAGGCGAGGTCCGCACCGGAGGACGCCAGCGGCCGTCGATCCTGGCCGACGCGATGGAGGCGGTCATCGGGGCGGTGTATCTCGACGCCGGCTACCAAATCGCCGAAATGCTGGTGCGTCGGCTGTTCGAGAAGATCGAGATCAGTCCGCGCACGGCCGCGGCCGCCAAGGACCCCAAGACCGAGCTGCAGGAAGTGCTGCAGGGGCGCAAAATGAAGCTGCCGGTCTACCGGGTCGCCGCCACGCTCGGCGCCGCCCACCGGCAGACCTTCGAAGTGGAGTGCGAAATCGTGGAACTGGGGATGGTTGAACGCGGAATCGGCGCGACTCGGCGCGCCGGCGAGCAGGCCGCCGCGGCGGCCATCCTGCTGGCCCTGAAGGCCAAGGGGAAGTGATGGAGGAGAAAGCCCAGCGCTGCGGCGTAATCGCCATCGTCGGCAAGCCCAATGTCGGCAAGTCGACCCTGCTCAATGCCCTGGTCGGCCAGAAGATCAGCATCACTTCGCGCAAGGCCCAGACCACCCGCCACCGGATCACCGGCATCCGCACTGTCGGGGCGGCGCAGTTCGTCTTCGTCGACACGCCGGGCTTCCAGACCCGCCACAACACCGCCCTGAATAAGTCGCTCAACAAGACCGTGGTCGGCGCCGTCGGCGACGTCGACCTGGTTCTCTTCGTTGTGGAAGCCGGCAAGTTCACCCCTGCCGACGCCAAAGTACTGGACCTGCTCAAACCCGGAATCCCGGCGCTGCTGGTTGCCAACAAGCTCGACGAGGTCAATCGCCGCGGCGACATCGCCCCCTGGCTGCAGGAGATGCAGCGGCGGCACGCCTTCGCCGAATTCGTGCCGATGTCGGCCAAGAACGCCAAGGACGTGGAGCGGCTGTTCGCGATCTGCGAGAAATATCTTCCCGAGCAGGCCTGGTGGTACGGCCCGGATGAATTGACCGACCGCAGCGAGAAATTCCTGGCCGGCGAGACCGTGCGCGAAAAACTCTTCCGGTTCACCGGAGACGAGTTGCCCTACACCTCTACGGTCGTGGTCGACAAGTTCGAGGAAGAGCCCAGCCCGAAGCACGGTCGCATGGTCCGGATCGCCGCCACCATCGTCGTCGAGCGCGACGGCCACAAGGCCATGGTGATCGGCGACAAGGGGGAGCGGCTCAAGCGCATCGGCACCGAAGCGCGTCAGGAACTCGAGAAGCTCATGGATTGCAAGGTGTTCCTCGAGCTCTGGGTGAAGGTGCGCAGTGGCTGGGCCGACGACGAAGCGCGCGTCAAGAGCTTCGGCTACGAGTGAGATGAGCCATTCCCACCCCATGCCTGGGCCGCGATCCGGCCGGCGGACCTGAGTGTGGCGGGCAAACGCATCTCGGACGAGCCGGCGTTCGTCCTTCATCGCTATGACTGGAGCGAGTCCAGCCTGATCCTGGAGACGTTCACGCGGGAGCATGGCCGCGTTGCGCTGGTGGCCAAGGGCGCCAAGAGACCCAGCTCGAACTTCCGGCCGGTGCTGCTGCCGCTGCAACCGCTGCGCCTGGCCTTCGGCGGCGACGCCGAAATCCGCACGCTCAAGGGCGCCGAATGGGCCGGTGGCCAGGTCATGCCCACCGGCGATGCGCTGCTGTCCGGGTACTACCTCAACGAACTGCTGATGCGCCTGCTCGCGCGCGACGATCCCCATCCCGGCCTGTTCGATGCCTACTCGGCCGCCGTGGCCGTGCTGGGGTCGCAGCAGGGTGAAGCCCTCGAGCCCGCGCTGCGAACTTTCGAGCTGCTGCTGCTGCGCGAGATCGGCCTGTTGCCGGCGCTGGACATGGAAACGCCCAACCTGGCGCTGTTGGCTGCGCAGATGCGCTACAGCCTGGTCCCGGAGGCCGGCCTGGTGGCGTCGCGCGAGCCGGACAATCGCGCCAGCCTCACCGGCGCGCAGTGGCTGGCGCTGCAGCTTGCGCTGGACGAACGACCCCCCTTCACGCCCACGTTGCGCCAGGTTGCGCAGGCCATGGGCGAGCTCAAACCCCAGCTGCGCGCACTGCTGCACTACCATTGCGGGGTCGCCATGTTCCGAACCCGGCAGCTGTTGCTGGACCTGCAATCCTTATGACCGAGACCCTGCTCGCGGCCCTTTCAGTGAACCTCAACAAGGTGGCGCTGATCCGCAACACCCGCCATCTGGGCATTCCAAGCGTCACCCGGGCCGCCACGCTGTGCCTGGAGGCCGGGGCTCAGGGGATCACCGTCCATCCCCGCCCCGACGCCCGACATATACGCCCCGACGACGTTCGGGAGCTGCACCGCTTGCTGCGCTCCTGGCCGGGCGTCGAGTTCAACATCGAGGGCAATCCCTTCCACAATCTGATGGATTTTGTGTGCGAACTGCGGCCGCAGCAATGTACCTTCGTG
>JAAOZX010000111.1 GCA_012274225.1 Comamonadaceae bacterium
ACGTGCTCAGGGGCGATGTCTACGCCGTGCTCGATCATCCGTTCGGCACTGTCACCGGCGCACTGAAGGAGCCCGGGGACTGGTGCGACATCCTGATCCTGCCCTTCAACACGAAGTACTGCCATGCGGTCGCCGGCAGCGGCGGCGCCGGCCTGCTGGTGCGTATCGGCCGCAAGTTCGACCAGCCGGTGCAGGACGCCTACAAGGTCGAATTCGGTCTGCGTCCTGTCGCTGCCGCGTCTGACTATTTCGAAAGCCGCCTCAACGCCGCCAACGGCCCGATCGGCACACGCGACTACCGCATCACGGTTGCGGCGGTGCCGCTGGATGGCCGGCGGACCTTCCTGCATTTGAGCTATTCCTATGGCTACGGCATGGCCGGCCGCCTGGCCATGCAAGGCTATCTCGCCACCGTCGGCGCCGACAAGGTCGGCTTCACAGTGACCGGTCGTGACGGCAACGGGCAGCCGACCTACATCGGCGGCGTGCGCGGCGCGATCGAACGAACGGCGATGCGCTACTACCTGGCCATCGACGCCCATCTGGCTTCGCTATCCGCACCCGCGGACCAGCAGAAGGAAAAGCGGATCGAAGCCTGGTTCAACGCGACGGAGCACTACCCGCGCCAGCTGCACGAGATGGATCGCACGACCTACGTGGCCATGAAGCGAAGCGAGTACGAACGGCAACAGGCGATGATCGAGTGACGCCTCGTGTCGAGCGCATCACATCGCTGCGCGATATGAGGCTCCCCCCGACCCGCACAGCCGCTGCGCTGCTCAGCCCTTCAGGCCTGCTGCGCTCCGCAGCAGTGCGGCTCGATCCGTGCGTTCCCAGGTGAACTCGGGTTCCTCCCGGCCGAAGTGGCCGTAGGACGCGGTCTTTTCGTAGATCGGGCGCAGCAGGTCGAGCATCTGGATGATGCCCTTGGGCCGCAGGTCGAAGTGGTCGTGGATCAGCGAGGCGATCTGGTCGTCCGGGATCACGCCGGTGCCCTCCGTGTAGACGGTCACGTTCATCGGCTTGGCGACGCCGATGGCGTAAGCCACCTGGATCTGGCACTGGCGCGCCAGGCCAGCGGCGACCACGTTCTTGGCAACATAGCGCGCCGCGTAGGCGGCCGAGCGGTCGACCTTGCTCGGGTCCTTGCCCGAGAAAGCGCCGCCGCCGTGCGGGCAGGCGCCGCCGTAAGTGTCGACGATGATCTTTCGGCCGGTCAGGCCGCAGTCGCCCTGGGGCCCGCCGATCACGAAGCGGCCGGTCGGATTGATCAGGTAGCGCGTTTCCTTGAGCCACTCGCGCGGCAGCACCGGCTTGATGATCTCCTCGATCACGGCTTCGACGAAGGAAGGCAGCATCTGCTTGCCGTCACTTTGCTCGGGGCTGTGCTGCGACGACAGCACCACGGTATCGACGCTGTGCGGCTTGCCGTCGACATAGCGCATCGTGACCTGGCTCTTGGCGTCGGGGCGCAGGAACGGCAGGCGCCCGTCCTTGCGCACCTGGGCCTGGCGTTCCATCAGGCGGTGCGCATAGTAGATCGGGGCCGGCATCAGCACCGGCGTCTCGTCGCAGGCATAGCCGAACATCAGGCCCTGGTCGCCCGCGCCGGTGTTCAGATAGTCGTCGCTCGCGTGGTCCACGCCCTGGGCGATGTCGTTGCTCTGCTTGTCGTAGGCCACCAGCACGGCGCAGCCCTTGTAGTCGATGCCGTACTCGGTGTTGTCGTAGCCGATGCGCTTGATCGTGTCGCGTGCCACCTGGATGTAGTCGACGTGGGCGTTGGTCGTGATTTCGCCGGCCAGCACCACCAGGCCGGTGTTGGTCAGCGTTTCGGCCGCCACCCGGCTGCGCGGGTCGACCGTGAAGATCGCGTCCAGGATCGCATCCGAGATCTGGTCGGCGACCTTGTCGGGGTGGCCTTCGGACACGGATTCGGAGGTGAAGAGAAAGTTGTTCGCCATTTGAATAAACTCCTTAAGGTTGCTGCAAGGCGCGTTGCCTTGTGCCGGAGCTTGGGGCGAACGCTTTAGCAGAATTTATTTAATGTCGCCCTGCAAGTAGTTCATAACTCAGCGACACCATCATTCTACCGCTTGTGAAGACACTTTTCCGCCTCTTTGCGCTGTTGCCGCTGCCGCTCCTGCACGCGGTGGGCGCAGCCCTCGGCTGGCTGTCTTTCCTGGCCTCGGGCACTTATCGCCGGCGCTTCCTGGCCAATGCCCGGCAGGCAGGCTACACGCCGGTGCAGGTTCACTCGGCCGTGAGCGAGGCCGGCAAGCTGCTGGCCGAATTGCCCCGGCTCTGGTTCGGCCGGCCGGTTGCGCTGCAGTGGAATGGCGAAGAGCTGATCACGGCGGCACTGGCCCGCGGCCGGGGCATCGTCTTTCTCACGCCGCACCTGGGGTGCTTCGAAGTGACGGCACAAGGTTACGCGGCCCGCTTTGGCGCCATCACGGTGCTGTATCGGCCGGCGCGCAAGCCCTGGCTGCGCGATCTGGTCGACACCTCCCGCATGCGCAGGCGCCTGGCGACGGCTCCGACCACGCTGGCGGGCGTGAAGCAGATGCTCAAGGCGCTCAAGGCCGGGCAGGCGGTCGGCCTGTTGCCCGACCAGGTTCCGCCTCAGGGCCTGGGGGTATGGGCGCCATTCTTCGGCCGTGCGGCCTATACCATGACTCTTTCGGCACGGTTGGCGCAGCAGACCGGCGCCACGGTGCTGCTGGCCTGGGGCGAGCGACTGCCCTGGGGCCGCGGCTACCGGATCCGGTTGCGGCCCTGGCCCGACGAGCTCGAAAAAGACACGGAGACGGCGGCGGCGCAGGTCAATGCCGGCATCGAACGCCTGATCCGAGAGTGCCCGCAGCAGTACCTCTGGGGCTATGCGCGCTACAAGACGCCTGCCGAAAGCCGAACGCCATGACCCGGCTGGGCATTCTCTTCATGGGCCTGCTGGCCCACCTGCCGCTGTCGTGGATTCGTGCCCTCGGCTGGGTCCTGGGCTGGGTCCTGTATGGGGTGATCGTGCCGCGCCGGCACGTGGTGGACACCAACCTGCGCCTGTGTTTTCCGCAGTGGCGCGCCGCTGAGCGACGCCGCGTGACGCGCCAGGTGTTCGTGCACGTCGCGCAATCCTTCCTCGACCGCGCCTGGTTGTGGCACGCCTCCCCCGAGGTGGTGTTGCAGCGGGTGGTGCTTACCGGCGCCGTGCACGAGCTGACGGGCCAGATGCCCACCATCGTCTTTGCGCCCCACTTCGTCGGACTGGATGCGGGTGCGACGGCGCTGTCGCAGCAGGTCCAGCGCAGCTTCGTCGGCATCTATACGCATCAGAGCAACAAGGTCGTGGATGCGTGGGTCCGGCAAGGGCGCAATCGTTTCGGCCAGGTTCGCACGCTGCGCCGGTCCGAGGGGGTCCGCGATCTGGTGTCCGCGCTGCGCGCGGGCGGCGTCATGTACCTGCTGCCGGACATGAATTTCGGCGCCGACGAGTCGATCTTCGTGCCCTTCTATGGCGTCCCTGCGGCCACGGTGACGTCGCTGTCCCGCTTTGCGCGGCTCGGCCGGGCGAAGGTCGTGCCGTTAATCACGCGCATGACGCGGTCGGGCTACGAGGTCCGGGTGCTGGACGCCTGGACCGGCTTCCCCACGAGCGACGTCGAGGCCGATACCGCGCTGATGAACGAACGCCTGCAGGGCTACATCGACACCATGCCGTCCCAGTACTACTGGGTGCACAAGCGCTTCAAGACGCGCCCGGCGGGAATGCCGCCGGTCTATTGACCCGAGCGGCCTGCGCCCGCGTCGCTCAGGCCGCCAGGAAGCCGGCCAGCCGCTGCGCGATGAACTGCGGACGCTCGTGGATGATCCAGTGGCTGGCGCCCTCGACCCTCTCCACGGTCAGCTGCGCTACATATTGGTCCAGCCCCTCGATCAAGCCCGGCGGCAATGCGGCGTCCTCCATGCCCCAGATCACCAGGGTTGGCAGGTTCACCGTGAGCGCTTCGCGCGGTAGCGAGATCGTTGCCGCGGCCGGATCGTCGGGTCGCGGCGGACGCAGCGGCGAAGCCCGGTAATAGTTCAGCCCGCCGTTGAGGCTGGCGTCCCAAACCGCGCGGTATTGTTGCTTCACGGACTCGGTCAGCCACGGCGCACCGCCCCAGCGGGTGAAGAAGCCCCAGAGCATTTGGTAATCGTTGTCGCGCAGCCGCTGCTCGGCGTCCGGTCGAATCAGGAAATTCATGTACTCGCTGGCGGCCTGCTGCCGGGGGTCGTTCTGGAGGTCGCGCAGGAAGGTCCCGGGGTGCGGGGAGTTGATGATCGCCAGCCGCTGGGTCAGCTGTGGCAGCTGATTGGCCAGATTCCAGGCTACGGCGCCGCCCCAGTCGTGGGCGATCAGGCACGCCAGGGGGGCGCCTTCCGCGGCGATCAGGGCAGCAATGTCCTGCACCAGGTATTTCGCGCGGTATTGCTTGACGTCGGCCGGCTGCGTCGACCGTTCGAAGCCGCGCAGGTTCGGCGCCACGCAGCGATAGGCGCCGTTTTCGGGACGGGCGAAGTGCTCCAGCAATTCGTCCCAGACGAAGGCAGCCTCGGGAAAGCCGTGCAGGAACATCAGGACCGGGCGGCCGCGCTCGCCGGCCGCGCGGCAGCTCAAGGTAATGCCATGCGGCAAGGACTGCTCGAACTGTTCGATCATGGCGACGGCACCTCGGGATGAGCCCACTGCGACAGCAGCACGGCGGTTTCTTGCACGCCCTGCTTCTTCAAGGCGGAGAACAGTTTCACTTCCCCCCCGCCCGCTTGCAGTCGCGCGATGGACAGTGCTTTGGCGGCATCGCTTCGGTTGAGCTTGTCCGCTTTGGTCAGCAGCAGCAGGAACTTCAGGCCCTGCTCGACCCGCGGTCGTATCACCTCCAGCAGGATATCGTCCAGTTCGGTGAGGCCTTGGCGCGGGTCGCACAGCAGGACGACGGCCGTAAGGTTGTCGCGCGTCACCAGGTAGTTGGCCATGACCTGCTGCCATCGCAGTTTGTCCTGTTTCGGCACGGCCGCGTAACCATAACCTGGCAGGTCGGCCAGCACGGCGTCGGTCTCGCCCTGCTTGCCCAGGGCGAACAGATTGATGCTCTGGGTGCGGCCGGGGGTCTTGGACGCGAACGCCAGTCGCTTTTGCTGCGTCAGCGTGTTGATGCAGGTGGACTTGCCTGCGTTGGACCGGCCCACGAAGGCGATCTCGGGCACCGTCAGGGCCGGCAGGAATTCAAGCTTGGGCGCGGTGATTAGAAATCGGGCGGTGTGCAACCAGCCCATGGCGAGGGACTCGGCGGTCTTGGTTCCGGCGGGGGTTGCCGGGCGGGAGGTCATGCGGGGCCTTCGGTTCGGGGGGAAACCCCAGGTGCGGCATTGTAGAATCATGAGCTTTGGCGCCAAGAAAGGCTGTTCCCTCAATGAAGCCGATTGCCTCCCTGCTGACGGCTGCCCTGTTGGCAGTGCCCGCGTTCGTTTCGATTGCCCAGCAGCATGCGGCACCGGCAGCCTCGGCCGCGTCCAGTCCCGCGCATGCCGCCCCGGCCCCGACCCTGGCCGAGGCCAAGCCCGACCCGACCCAAGGTTCGGCCAAGTTCACCGCTGTCTGCGCGGCGTGTCATGGCGCGGACGGGAATTCGGCTGTTCCGGCCAACCCCAAGCTGGCGCAGCAGCATCCGGAGTACCTGGTCAAGCAGTTGCAGGAATTCAAGAGCGGGCGGCGCGCCAGCCCGATCATGCGGGCCTTCGCTTCGCAACTGAGCGAAGCTGACATGAAAGACATCGCCTATTGGGTCAGCTCGCAAAAGGCCAAGCCGGGATTCGCCAGGGACAAGGATCTGGTGGCGCTCGGCGAGCGGATCTACCGTGGCGGCGTGGCCGATCGCCAGATCGCCGCCTGCGCCGGCTGCCATAGTCCGGACGGCGCCGGTGTGCCGGCCCAGTATCCCCGGCTGTCGGGGCAGCAGTCCGAGTACGTGTACACCCAGCTCGCGGCTTTCCGCGATGGGGTCCGTAACAACAGCCTGCAAATGGCGCAGATCGCAGCCAAGCTCAACGATCGCGAGATGCGGGCGGTTGCCGACTACATCGGCGGCTTGCGCTGAGCCGCCAGTTCCGATTGAACTAACCGGCCTCGCCGGCGCCCTAAGACAGGCGAGCGCCCGCAAGGTGCTCGCCTTTTGTTCGCCCGGGCCGGCCAGACAAGCCCCATGGGGTTGTTCACGCCCTGGCGGCGACGATCCTTGATTTCGATTACTGTCGGCACGCCGCGCGGCCTTCCGCGACTCCCAGAGGATTCACATGCTGATCAAGACCCATAGCGACGGTTTCATGCATCCGGTGCCCAGCGAGGTCACGCCGCAGGCAATCTACCGCGACCGGCGGGTACTCCTCAAGCTCATGGCCTCCGGCGCGGCCGGCGCTGCTCTTGCGTCGTGGGCTTCGCGTCAAGCCATGGCCCAGGGCGCCCGTCCGGGCAAGCTCGCGCCTCTGCCGGGGTCAAAGTCGAATGTCGCCGGGGCCATGACCATGGAAAAGGTCACCGAGTACAAGGACGTGACGAGCTACAACAATTTCTACGAGTTCGGCACCGACAAGGCCGATCCCGCGCAGAACGCCCACACTTTGAAGACGGCGCCGTGGACCGTGGAGATCGAGGGCCTGGTCAAGAAGCCGGCGCGCTACGCTTTGGAGGACCTGATCAAGCTCAGCGCCCAGGAAGAGCGGATCTACCGGTTGCGATGCGTCGAAGGCTGGTCGATGGTGATCCCCTGGGTCGGCTTTTCGCTGGCCCGGCTGATCGAAAAAGTGGAGCCGCTGGGCAGCGCGAAATTCGTCGAATTCGTCTCGCAGGCCGACCCCAAGACCATGCCTTTCGTCGGATCGCGCGTGCTGGACTGGCCCTATGTCGAAGGCTTGCGCATGGATGAGGCCATGCACCCGTTGACGCTGCTGGCTTTCGGCATGTATGGCGAGGTGCTGCCCAACCAGAACGGCGCGCCGGCGCGACTGGTGGTGCCGTGGAAATATGGCTTCAAGAGCGGCAAGAGCCTGGTGAAGATCCGCTTTACCGATCACGAGCCGAAGACAGCCTGGAACAAGGCCGCCGCCAATGAGTACGGCTTTTATTCCAACGTCAATCCGAACGTCGACCATCCGCGCTGGAGCCAGGCCACCGAGCGGCGCATCGGCGAGGACGGCCTGTTTGCCAAGCGGCGCAAGACCCTGATGTTCAACGGCTACGAAGCCCAGGTCGCTCAGCTCTACGCCGGCATGGACCTCAAGAAGAACTTCTGATGTCGTCCGGCAAGGTCCTGCTGCATCCGGCGGCCAAGCCCCTGGTGTTCCTGCTGTCGCTGCTGCCGTTCGCGTGGCTGGTCTATGGGGCAGCCACCAACAACCTGGGCGCGAACCCGGCGGAGTACCTCGAGCGGTCTCTTGGCGACTGGACTTTGCGCTTCCTGTGTCTCACTCTGGCCGTGACGCCGGTGCGCATGATCACCGGCACGCCGGCACTGGCGCGTTTCCGGCGCATGCTGGGCTTGTTCGTCTACTTTTATGTCGTGCTCCATCTGCTGGCCTACAGCTGGTTCGACATGGGTTTCGACCTGGGCGAAATCGTGAAGGACATTCCCAAGCGGCCGTTCATCCTGGTCGGCTTCAGCGCATTCGTGCTGTTGACGCCGCTGGCCGCGACGTCCTTCAACCGGGCGGTCAAGGCGCTGGGTGCGAGGCGCTGGCAGGCCCTGCACCGGCTCGTATATGTCATCGCCGGGCTGGGCATCCTGCATTTCTTCTGGATGCGGGCGGGCAAGCACAACTTCGCCGAGGTGGCGGTGTACGCGCTCATTCTCGCGATGCTGCTGGGATGGCGCCTCGCGCAGGCCCTGAAGAAGGGGCGCGGCAGCGTCAAGATGAGGCGCGCGACGTCGTAACGCGCGGCGCCGATCCCCGCGCCCGGATCAGGGGACGAGGCGTTCCGATCGCATCTGGTCCGCGGCCGATTCCCGCTGGCGGATGAGGAAAGCGCGATCACCGTCGACCAGCACTTCGGCGGCCCTTCCCCGGCTGTTGTAGTTGCTCGCCATGCTCATGCAATAGGCACCGGCAGACAGCACGGCCAGCAGGTCGCCGGGTTGCACCGACAAGGCGCGATCGCGCGCGAGCCAGTCGCCGCTTTCGCACACCGGCCCCACCAGGTCATAGGTTTGAGCCGGGCCGCTGCGGCGCGTCAGCGGCACGATCCCGTGATACGCCTGGTACATCGCCGGACGCGGCAGGTCGTTCATGGCCGCGTCGACGATGCAGAAATTCTTCTGCTCGCCGGGTTTGAGGTAGAGCACCTCGGTCAGGCACACGCCTGCATTGCCCACCAGGGAGCGGCCCGGTTCGATCAGCAACTGCCGGTCGCCGAATCCTCGGGCATCGAGCCGCGTCAGCAGTTTGCCCCACAGGGTATCGGCCGCGGGCGGGCGGTCGCCGTTGTAGTCGATGCCCAGCCCGCCGCCGAAGTCGATGTGGGGCAGGGGAACGCCGGCCGATTCCACCGATTCGACCAGGTCGAGCACCCGGTCCATGGCATCCAGATAAGGCGCCTCGTCGGTGATCTGTGACCCGATGTGGCAGTCGATACCCACCACCTTCAGGCCGGGCAGGCTGGCGGCGCCGCGGTAAGCGGTCAATGCCTGACCGTGCGCGATGCCGAACTTGTTGCCCTTCAGGCCGGTGGAAATGTAGGGGTGGGTCTTCGGGTCGACGTCGGGATTGACGCGAATGCTGACCGGCGCGACTTTTCCGGCGGCGCTCGCAACTTCGCTCAGCACTTCGAGTTCGGCTTCGCTCTCCACGTTGAAGCAGCCGATGCCCGCATCGAGCGCCCGCCGCCTTTCCAGACGGGTCTTGCCCACTCCGGAGAATATGATGTCCCTGGCCTGGCCACCGGCGGCCAGTACGCGCTCGAGTTCGCCGCCCGACACGATGTCGAACCCGCACCCGGCTTGGACAAATACCTGCAGCACCGCCAGGGCGGGGTTGGCTTTCATGGCATAGCAGATGCGGGCCCGCCGGCCGGCGAAGCCGCGCTGGTAAGCTGCAAGGGCCCCCAGCATGGCCGCCTTGGAATAGACGAACAACGGGGTGCCGTGCTCGCGGGCCAATGCTTCAAGCTGGACCTCCTCGGCGAACAGTTCTCCCTCCCGCCGGGTGAATTGGGGATGACCGGGCACGCTGGTTTCGATTTCGCTCATGGAATGAGTGCCGGTTTGGCCGCGCCCGTTCCGGTGCCGGCCGCCGAGGCGGGAGGGTCGGGCGCAAGGGACTGTGGCAGGGTGGCGCGCGCAGCGGCGACGTCGCCGCTGGGCAGGTACAGCGGCCCCCTGAGGCCACACCCGGCCAGGGCCCCGACCACGCCCGCGGCAAGGACAAACCGGCAGCCAGAGGCCCTGACTAGAATTTGCGATACGTTCAACATGGTGAAATTGTAATGACCGACTCCGAATTCATGGATCGAGCCGAAGAATTGCTGGCGCGCATTGAGAACCGATGCGACCGCATCAACGACGAGACCGAAGCGGACATCGACAACCAGCGTGTTGGCGGCATGGTCACGCTCACCTTCCCCAACGGCAGCCAGATCATCGTGAATCTGCAGAAGCCCTTGCACGAGATCTGGATGGCTGCGCGCGCCGGCGGCTTCCACTACAAGTTCGACGGCAAGTCGTGGCTGGACACCAAGGGCAGCGGCGAGTTCTTCGCCAACCTCACGCGGTACGCCGGCGAGCAAGCAGGCCAACCGCTGGACTTCTCGCCGCTGTCGGCAAAACCTAGTTCCTGAACAGGTCCAGGATGCTGCGGCGCTCGTCGGACGGCGCCTGCTGCGGGCGGCTCGGCGGCAACCCGTCCGAGTTCATCAGGCTCTTGTCTTCCGGAACCAGGGGCCGGTTGGGGGCCGGCGATCCATAGCCGTTTTCCGCCGGGCCCATGCCCAGGCTGCTCACCCCCCGTCCGGGCGCATATTCGTCGTAATACCATTCGCCCGCCACGTTGACGACGCCCTGGGGCGCTGTCGGCTCCATCACCGGAACGCCCTTCAAGGCGCTTTCCATGAAGTTGATCCAGACCGGCAGGCTCAGGCTGCCGCCGGTCTCGCGATCGCCGAGCGAGCGTGGGTTGTCGTATCCCATCCAGACGATCGCGACCAGGGTGGGTTGGAAGCCGTTGAACCAGGTGTCGATCTGGTCGTTGGTGGTGCCGGTCTTGCCGTACAGATCGGTGCGCTTCAGGTCGCGCTGGGCCCTGGCAGCCGTGCCGGAACGCGCGACTTCCTGAAGCAGCCGCTCCATGATGAAGGCATTGCGGGCATCGATGGCGCGCACTGATTCATTGGGCAGCGGCGGCTGGCTCTCGACCAGGGCCTTGCCGCGTTGATCGGTGATCTTGGTGATCAGCCAGGGATTGACCCGGTAGCCGCCGTTGGCGAACACGGCGTAGCCGGTCGCCATCTGCATGGGCGTGACGGAACCGGCGCCCAGGGCCATCGTCAAGTAGGGTGGGTGCTTGTCGGCTTCGAAGCCGAAGCGCGTGATCCAGTCCTGCGCGTTGTGCGTGCCCACCGCTTGCAGGATCCGGATCGAGACCATGTTCTTGGACTTGGCCAGCCCGATGTGCAGCGGCATCGGACCCTCGAATTTTCCGTCGTAGTTCTTCGGCTCCCAGGGCTGGCCGCCGGTCACGCCGGCATCGAAAAACAGCGGCGCGTCGTTGACGATCGTGGTCGGCGTGAAGCCCTTTTCCAGTGCCGCAGAGTAGATGAAGGGCTTGAAGCCCGACCCGGGCTGCCGCCATGCCTGGGTGACGTGGTTGAACTTGTTCTTGTTGAAGTCGAAGCCGCCGACCAGAGCGTGGATGGCGCCGTCACGCGGATCGAGAGCGACGAAAGCGCCTTCGATCTCCGGCAGCTGGGTAATCTCCCAGGTGTTCTTGGGTGTCTTGGCGACCCGGATCACGGCGCCACGGCGGATCTTGGTCTTGGGCGGGGCCTTGTCGGACAGTCCGGATTGGGCCGGCTTGAGCCCGTCGCCAGCAATCTCCAGGTGTTCGCCGTTCTGCCGGACGGCCAGGATCTTCTTGGGGTTGGCTTCGAGCACGACGGCCGACATGACGTCGCCGTTGTCCGGATGATCCGCCAGCGCGTCGTCGATCTCGTCCTCGGCTTCCCTGTCGCTGGCCGGCAACTCGACGAATTGCTCCGGGCCGCGGTAAATCTGGCGGCGTTCGTAGTCCATGATGCCCTTGCGCAGTGCCTTGTATGCGGTGTCCTGCTGGGCGGCATTAATGGTGGTGAACACATTCAAACCCCGGGTGTAGGCCTCGTCACCGTACTGCGCGTAGACCAACTGGCGCACCGTTTCTGCAATGTATTCGGCATGCACGCGGCTGTTATCGGTGCCGCTGCGGATCTTCAGTTCCTGCTTCTTGGCCTTCTCCGATTCCTCCGCGGTGATGAAGCCGTTTTCCTGCATGCGGTCGATGATGTAGAGCTGCCGACTGCGGGCCCGGGCCGGATTGCTGATCGGGTTGTTTCCCGAAGGCGACTTCGGAAGGCCCGCCAGCATCGCCGCCTCGGCGATGGTGATGTCCTTCAATGGCTTGCCGAAATAGGTGTCGGCCGCGGCGGCAAAGCCGTAAGCGCGATTGCCCAGGAAGATCTGATTCATGTAGATCTCCAGGATCTGGTCCTTGCTGAGCAGATGTTCTAGCTTGAACGTGAGCAGCACCTCGTACAGCTTGCGCGTGAAGGTCTTTTCCGACGACAGGTAGACGTTGCGTGCCACCTGCATGGTGATGGTCGAGGCGCCCTGGCTCTTGACGCGTCCCAGGTTGGCGATCGCGGCGCGCATCAGGCCCCGGTAGTCGATGCCGCTGTGGGAGTAGAAGCGGGCATCCTCCACGGCCAGCACCGCATCTTTCATGACCTTGGGAATCTCGGCGATCGGGGTCAGATTGCGCCGCTCTTCGCCGAACTCGCCGATCAGCACCGAGTCGGCGGAGTACACCCGCAAAGGCAGCTTGGGCCGGTAATCGGACAGGTCGGAAATGTCGGGGAGGTTGGGGTAGGCCACGGCGAGCGCCACCCCGGCGAGGATAGCGAACGAGGCCACTCCGGCCAGCAACAGGCCGACGGCGCCCAGGACGACGCGCACCAGGGTGCCGCGCCACCCCTGCAGTGCTGGAAAGCCCGGCGAGCGCGCGCCGGAGGTCGGTTCAGAAGGCATGTTGATCCAGGTTGCGTCCAACGCCGCATTATAAAAATCGCGGCCAGGGGACCTCGGTTCCCGCAGACCGGTCAGGAAGTCATCCGTCGTGAGCGCGGCCTCGCGCGCGTAGGACGACAGTATCGCAGCAAGTGCGTCGGCTTTTGGCAACGCCTGAAACGACCACAAACGGAAAAATCCTTTGCTGACAAGGATGTTACTGCTAGCATTCAAGTGAAATCTTAAGTTTGTTACGCCTTGAAATGGCTAGTTTCAGGAGTCTGAATTGATACCTTTCGGGTCCTTGTTTAGCCGGCAGCCTGCGCCACTGCTGGGTCTGGATATCAGCTCGTCAAGTGTCAAGCTGGTCGAACTCGGCCGTGACCAGGCAGGAAGGCTGGTCCTGGAACGTTGCGCCATCGAACCGCTGGAACGTGGCTGGATCACCGATGGCAACGTTGAGAAATTCGAGGAAGTGGCCGAAGCCATGCGGCGGGTGGTCAAGAAAAGCGGTACTCGGACCAAGAACGTGGCGCTGGCGCTTCCACCTTCGGCCGTTATCACCAAGAAGATCATCCTTCCCGGTGGGCTGTCCGAGCAGGACCTTGAGGTTCAGGTTGAGGCGGAAGCCAACCAGTACATCCCCTTCTCGCTCGACGAAGTGAGCCTGGACTTCTGTGTCGTCGGCCCCAGTTCGACCTCGGCCGGCGACGTGGAGGTGCTGATCGCAGCCTCCCGGAAGGAAAAAGTCCAGGACCGGCAGGGCTTGGCTGAGGCAGCGGGACTGAAGCCGATCATCGTGGATGTGGATTCCTATGCCTCCCGGGTTGCGGCCGGACGCCTCATCCAGGCCTTGCCTAACCACGGCGTCGACACCATGGTGGCCCTGTTCGAGGTAGGGGCTTTCACCACCAGCATGCAGGTCATCCGCAACGACGACGTTCTTTACGACCGCGACCAGGCGTTCGGCGGCGCGCAGTTGACCCAACTCATCGTGCGGCAGTACGGTTTTTCCGCCGAAGAGGCTGAGAACAAGAAGCGCAATGGCGACCTGCCCGAGGACTATGCCTCCGGCGTTCTCAAGCCGTTCGTCGAGAGCATGACCCAGGAGATCGCGCGGGCCCTCCAGTTCTTCTTCACCAGCACGCCTCACAACAAGGTCGATTACGTGATGCTTGCCGGCGGCTCGGCGGCGCTGCCGGGCTTGACCGACGCGGTCACCATGCAAACCTCCTTTCCCTGCAACCTCGCCAATCCCTTCGAGGGCATGGAAGTGGGCGAGGCGGTGCGTGAAAAGAAGATGAGACGCGAGGCCCCGTCCTATCTGACTTCCTGCGGCCTGGCCATGCGGAGGTTCCTGCAGTGATCCTGATCAACCTGCTGCCCCATCGCGAGGCCGCTCGCAAGCGGCGACGCGAAACGTTCTTTGTCGCGCTGGCGCTCTCGGCGGTGGCCGGCGTCCTGGTTGCCGGTGGCATCTTCGTCTGGTATGCCGCGCAGATTTCGGACCAGCAAAACAGGAACGGCATCCTGACCTCGGAAATCAAGCGGCTGGAGGGTCAAATCAAGGACATTGCCAACCTCCAGGCCGAAATTGCCGCTTTGCGGGCGCGCCAGCAGGCGGTGGAAGACCTTCAGGCCGACCGCAACATGCCGGTGCACCTGCTGAACGAACTGGTCAAGCAGTTGCCCGATGGCGTTTACGTGCTCAGCCTGAGGCAGGAGAACCAGACAGTGACGATCCAGGGTGTCGCGCAGTCCAATGAACGAGTCTCCGAATTGCTGCGGAACCTCGGCAATCGCAGCCCCTGGTTGAGCCGTCCCGAGCTGGTCGAAATCACGGCGGGCAATGTTGCGCTTTCGCCGCGTGACGTGCGCCGGGTTGCAAATTTCACCATGCGCGTGAAGCTGCTGCGCGCCAGTGAAGCCCAACAAGCCGCCTCGGCCGCCAGCGGGGCTTTGGCTCCCGCTGCCGGTGCCTCGGCACCTGCAAGGACCTGACCGCCATGGCCGAAGCAACCGAGTCGAAAATGAAAATCGCCGAATTCCAGCAGGCCGTGTTGGGCCAGTTCCGCGGCCTCAATCCGAAAGAACCGGGCAGCTGGCCGCTGTTGCCGCGTCTTGCCCTGTTCTTGTTCGTTGCTTTCGCCATCGTTGTGGCGCTGTGGTTTGCCTGGCTCAGCGGGTCCAATGATGAGCTCGAGGCCGAGCAAAAGAAGGAAGTCGCCCTGCGCGAGGACTACACCAAGAAGCTGGCACAGGCCGTGAACCTGGAAGTATTGAAGAAGCAGCGCGAGCAGGTGCAGCAGTATGTGACCCAACTCGAAAAGCAGTTGCCGAGCAAGGCCGAAATGGATGCCCTGCTGTCCGACATCAACCAGGCCGGCCTGGGCCGCAGCCTGAACTTCGAGCTGTTCCGTCCCGGCTCCGTCAGCGTCAAGGAATACTACGCTGAGCTGCCGATCACGCTGCGCGTCACCGGGCGCTTTCACGACGTCGGCTCGTTCGCATCCGACGTTGCCAACCTGTCGCGGATCGTGACGCTGAACAACATTTCCGTGACGCCGGCCAAGGACGGCGTCCTGACCATGGAGGCCACCGCCAAGACCTTCCGCTACCTGGATGGGGATGAAGTGGCGGCGCAGCGCAAAGCGACCCCGGGGGCGAAGAAGAAATGAGCATCAAGAATGTAACCCCGGCGCTCCTTCTGGCGCTGTTGCTCGGCGCTTGCAGCCCATCGGGCCAGGATGAGCTGCAGGGCTGGATGAACGAGCAGCGAGCACAGACCAAGCCGAAGGTTCAGCCGATACCGGAGCCAAAGAAGTTCGCGCCCCAGGCTTATACCCAAGAAGGGGCAACCGACCCATTCAGCAACTTGAAGCTGACCCAGGCGCTAAAGCGCGAATCGACGCAGTCCACTTCCAATGCGGCGCTGGTGGCGCCCGAGCTGGCGCGGCGAAAGGAAGCCCTGGAGGCTCATCCCCTCGACACGATGACGATGGTGGGCAGCCTGCTCAAGGAGGGTCAACCGGTGGCCCTGGTGCGGGTGGATAACCTGCTTTACCAGGTGCGCCCCGGCAACTACCTCGGACAGAACTTTGGGAAGATCGTCAAAGTGGGCGAGACCGACCTGGTCCTGCGCGAGATCGTACAGGACGCAGCCGGCGAATGGATAGAACGGACAGCCACATTGCAGCTGCAAGAGAGGTCGAAATGAAGAACAAATTGATCAACTGGCGCTGGGCGGCGGAGGTCACAGTCCTATTCTGGATGGCCGGAGCGTGCCTGTCGGCAAGCGCCCAAAACGTCGTCGAGTCCGTGACCAGCTCGATCCAGGGCGGGGTCGACGTGGTTCGAATCGATTTCTCCCAGCCGTTGCAGGCGGTGCCGACGGGCTTCGCGATCCAGGCGCCGGCACGCATTGCGCTCGACATCCCCGGGGCCACAAACGGGCTGGGCCGGTCGGCGGTCGAGCTCAACCAGGGCAATCTCCGTTCAGTCAACGTGGTGCAGGCCGGCGAACGCACCCGAATCGTTCTGAACCTCAAATCGGCGGCCACGTACAAAGCACAGCTGCAGGGCAAGTCGCTTCTGGTCGTGCTCGACTCCTCGACAGCGGGCGGGCCGGCGCCGACGGCCGCGCCGGTGTTTGCCGAAAGTCGCAACGTCGATGCCCAACCGATCAAGGACCTGGATTTCCGGCGAGGCACCGACAATTCAGGGCGGGTCATCGTCTCCTTGCCCAACAATCAGGTCGGGGTCGACATTCGCCAGCAGGGCCAGACGCTGGTGGTGGAATTCCTGAAGTCATCCCTGCCCGAAGGCCTGCGGCGCCGGCTCGACGTTTCCGATTTTGGCACCCCCGTCAACACCGTGACCACCTTCCAGGTCGGTGACCGGGTGCGGGTGGTGATCGAGCCGAGGGGCGCCTGGGAGCACAGCGCCTACCAGAGCGATAACCAGTTCGTGGTGGAGGTGCGGCAGCAAAAGGTCGACCCGACCAAGCTCAGCCAGGGTCCGGGCTTCACGGGCGAAAAGCTTTCCCTGAACTTCCAGAACATCGAAGTGCGGGCATTGCTGCAGGTGATTGCCGACTTCACCAACTTCAACATCGTGACTTCCGATTCCGTGACCGGTGCGGTGACACTGCGCCTGAAGGACGTGCCCTGGGATCAAGCGCTGGACATCGTGCTGCAGGCCAAGGGCCTGGGGATGCGAAAGAGCGGCAACGTGCTCTGGGTCGCGCCGAAGGACGAAATCAACGCCAAGGAGAAGCTGGACCTCGAATCACGCGTTGCATTGCAGAGCCTGGAGCAACTGAGAACGCAGTCGTTCCAGCTCAATTACACCAAGGCAGCCGAGATTGCCACCCAGATCACATCCGGCACCGGCGTGGCGCGGATTCTCAGCACGCGCGGCAGCGTGATCGCCGAACCGCGCACCAACCAGTTGTTTGTCACCGACATTCCGTCCCGGCTCGAACAGGTGCAGATGCTGATCAGCAAGCTGGACATCGCGGTGCGCCAAGTGTTGATCGAAGCGCGCATCGTCGAGGCGAATGACTCGTTCGGCAGGAATCTGGGTGTGCGGCTCGGGGGCAGCGACCTGAGAGGCATCCGCGGCGGCGATGCCGGTTATGCGGTGGGCAACAACGGCAACCGAATCGCGTTCGGCGGTTCCTATGACGCGGTTTCGGGGACGACCACGGAATCGGCGGTCATACCGAACACCATCAACACATCCTTTGTCAACCTGCCGGCGGTGGGCGTTGGCGGCTTCGCACCGTCGGCTTTTGCCATATCGCTGTTCAGTGCGGCGGCGAACCGATTCCTGAATCTCGAGTTGTCCGCTCTCGAAGCCGATGGCAAGGGCAAGCTGGTTTCCAGCCCGCGTATCGTGACGGCGGATCAGACCAAGGCCATGATCGAGCAGGGCACGGAATTCCCGTACCAGCAGGCGACGTCGAGCGGTGCCACCTCGGTGTCTTTCCGTCGGGCCACGCTGAAGCTGGAAGTGACCCCGCAGATCACGCCCGAGGGCAACATCATCCTGGACTTGGACATCGCCAAGGACAGCCGCGGTGAAACCACCGCCGCCGGCATCGCCATCGACACCAAGCACATCAAGACCCAGGTGTTGGTGGAAAACGGCGGAACGGTGGTGATCGGCGGGATATTCACGCTGGAGGATACGGATACCGACACGAAGGTCCCGGTGCTGGGTGACCTGCCGGCGGTGGGAAATCTGTTCAAGAACAAGTCGCGCACCAGCAAGAAGACAGAAATGCTGGTCTTCATCACACCGAAAATGATCGCGGACCGCGCGGCCGCACGCTAAATCGAACTGGAAGAGGAACCGGAGAGCATGATGCAATTCACAAGACTGCTGGGCGGCCTGCTGCTCGCGACACTGATGGCCGCCTGCGGCGGCGGCGGCGGAAGCCCGGGCACCACCACGGGGAGCAGTTCGAAAGTCACGCCGACGATCGTGGTCGAGCTGGTCAATGCGCAAGGCGCCCCGACGACGACAGTCGGGAGTGGCCAGTCTGCCTTCGCCCGCGCAACCGTGCGAGATGCGGCCGGCGGCTTGGTCAGCGGTGCTGTGGTGAAGTTCGCCAGCGCCGACGGCCTGGTCACCTTTTTCCCGGACACCGGCACCGCGCTGACTGATGCTACCGGCGTCGCATCGGTGCAGGTCTTTCCCGCCAGCGTTACCTCGGCGGGTGCCGGGTCGATCACGGCGGATGCCACGGTTGCCGGGACGGCCGCCAAGCAAGCTTCGGTCTCGGTCCAGGCCATCCTGGGAAGTTTGCCGAGAATCAGCCTGGACATGGTGGGATCGACCGGGCTGCCGACGACCACCGTCGGCGCGTTGTCGCCTGTTTTCGCCCGAGCGATCGTCCGGGACACGTCCGGTGCTCCAGTGTCCGGCGTTGTCGTTACCTTCGGCGCGGATGCGACCCTGGCTCGATTTGATCCAGTCAGCGGTACGGCGTTGACTGACAACACTGGCGTGGCCAAGGTGCAAATCCTGCCGGCGACTGCCAATTCTGCCGGAGCCGGCGTCTTGACCGCAGCGGTAACTGTTGCGGGAGTAGCCACGAATCAGGCCACGTCATTCCAGGTGCCGCAAGGGGCGGCGGTGGATCCGCTGACGGCCAAGGTTGCCAATATCGTGCTGTTGCTCGACAGATCCACGCTGAAGAACAGTGGGGCGGAAACAGCCCTGCTGACTGTGGTTACGGTGGATGCCAACAACAATGTTACTCCCGGAGCCAAGGTCAATGTCTCGACCGATGCCAACACCGTCTTTACGCCGG
>JAAOZX010000112.1 GCA_012274225.1 Comamonadaceae bacterium
ACCAGAGCCTTGCGGACGGAACCGGTCTTGATCATGGCATCGGCGATGGTGAGCGCATAGACGAAGCCGCTGCACACCGCCTGCACGTCGAATGCCGGACAGCCGGCGATCCCCAGCTTGTGCTGCAGGATGCAGGCGGCCGATGGAAAGACCATGTCCGGCGTCGACGTGGCGACAATGATCAAGTCGATGTCCTGGGCAGTGGCGCCGGCCGCCTCCATCGCCTGGCGGGCAGCCTGGGCGCCCAGGTCGCTGGCCGTAACGCCGGCCGCAGCGAAGTGGCGCGCCTGAATTCCGGTGCGCTCGACGATCCACTGGTCGGACGTTTCGATGCCCTGGGCAGCCAGCTCGGCCGCCAGGTCCGCATTGGTGACGCGGCGCGGCGGCAGGTAGCTGCCGGTCCCGGTGATGCGCGAGTATTGGGTCATGAAGATGAGCAGGTTTCGGCGGGCCGCACATCGTTCGCGAATCCCGGCAACAGGGGCTTGGCGTGGGCGATGCGGGCCTGCACTCGCTCGAGCAGGTTGTTCCGGGCCGCATCATACGCGCGGTTGAGCGCCTGCTCGCACGCGAATTCCTCGGCGGAGCCATGGCTCTTGAACACCAGGCCTCGCAGCCCCAGCAAGGCCGCGCCGTTGTACTTGCGGTAATCCACTCGGTTCTTGAACGCCGACAGCAGAGGGTACACCGCAACGGCAGCGATCCGGGCGAAGACGTTGCGCGAGAATTCCTCGCGCAGGAAGCCTCCGATCATCGAGGCCACGCCTTCTCCGGTCTTGAGCAGCACATTGCCGACGAAGCCGTCGCACACGACGATGTCGGTCGTGCCCTTGAAGACGTCGTTGCCCTCGACGTTGCCATAGAAATTGAGGTCGCCGGACTCGGCCGCGGCGCGCAGCAGCTCGCCGGCCTTCTTGATCACGTCGCTGCCCTTGATGATCTCTTCGCCGATATTCAAGAGGCCCACCGAAGGCGCTTCCACGTGGGTCAGTGCCGAAACCAGGGCCGAACCCATCACGGCGAACTGCAGCAAGTGCTGCTCGGAGCAGTCGACGTTGGCGCCGAGATCCAGCACCGTGGTGGCGCCGCCCTTGGCATTGGGCAGGGGCGAGGCGATCGCGGGGCGGTCGATGCCGTCCAGGGTCTTGAGCAGGTAGCGGGCCAAGGCCATCAGCGCGCCGGTGTTGCCGGCGGAAACGGCGGCCTCGGCGTCGCCGTTCTTGACCTGCTGGATCGCCACGCGCATCGAGGAATCCTTCTTCCTGCGCAATGCCACTTCCACGGAGTCGTCCATGGCCACGACCTCGGACGCGGCGATGACGCGGGCCCGTGAATGGTGAAAGCCCTGGAGCGCATCGGCGGCACCGACCAGCAACAGCTGCGCATCGGCCTGGTGGCCCAGGAAGCGCCGGCAGGCCTCCAGCGTGACCCGGGGACCATGGTCCCCTCCCATGCAGTCAACAGCCAGAGTAGTCATGCGCTCAAATGTAGGACCTTTTGGCGGGCCGTCCGATTGCGCGCCGGTTGGCGCAGCCGGGCGGCCCCAACAAAAGAAAGGCCCGCACTGCGCGCGCAGCCGGGCCTTGCATGCCGATCAATGGGTCAGGCTTCGTTCTTGGTTTTCAGCACCTTGCGGCCGCGATAGAAGCCGGTCGGGCTGATATGGTGACGCAGGTGGGTTTCGCCGGTCGTGGGCTCCACCGCAATACCGGGCACGACTAGCGCATTGTGCGCTCGGTGCATGCCGCGCTTGGAGGGCGATTTCTTGTTCTGCTGAACGGCCATGATGGGCTCCTGGATGCAAAGGCCCTGCCGGTCGGCAAGGCGGTGACGAGGGGGCGCTGCCTGGCCCTAGTGGCGCCGGCGCGAAGCCTTAAATTATAGCCCAATGCCGGCTACTTGGCCGTTGGCTTGCCAATCTTGAGCTTACCCAGCAGGGCGAAGGGGTGCTCGCCCGGGGCAGAGCCGTCATCGAAGTCGGGGTCCGCTGCCGACAACTGGACCGGGACCGGACAGACGTCATGGCGTGGCGCCAGCGGCATTTCCATCAGCAACTCGTCTTCGATCAGCTCCATCAGGTCGAAACTGCGGCTCAGCGCCAGCACGTCCTCCTGGGCGTCATCGTCCTGCGCCGCCGCCGTTTCCTCGTCGGGAACGAACCGGAAGGGCCGGTCGACGGCCAGCTTGACACTGACAGCCCCCAGGCACCTTTGGCAGGTGAGCGGCAGCTCGGTCTGCGCGCGCAGATGCAGCCAGATCTCCGGTTGGACATGGCCGGGATTGCGCATTTCCCCGGTGGCCGACCAGACCACCTCCGATCCCGCGCCGCGACCCTGCGTTTCGGCCATCAGCCGCTCGTGCTTTTCCACCGGTTCGCGCCCGCCCAGCGTTGCGCCCTCTTCGGCGCAACGCTTCACATCGAGCCGGCGTGCAACGAACTCTTTGGGCATGCGCTCAGTGTAAGAGAATCGGGCCATGTCACAGCCAGTTTTCGACCCTTTGCCGCGTTTGGTCGTGCTCGGCTCTACCTCGCGCTACCGTGCGCAATTGCTGTCGCGCCTGAAACTGCAGTTCGAGGTGGCTGCCCCGGAAGTGGATGAGACCGCACAACCCGGCGAACCCCCGCAGGAGCTGGCGCGCCGGCTGGCCCTGGCCAAGGCCTGGGCGGTTGCTGCCCGCTTTCCCGAGGCCGTGGTCATCGGGTCGGATCAGGTTGCCGATCTCGCTGGCGAGCCGCTGGGGAAGCCCGGCACGCACGCCAAGGCAACGGATCAGCTGCGGCTGATGCGCGGCCGCACCGTGGTGTTCCATACCGCGGTGGCGGTGGTCTGCGCCGCCTCTGGTTTCGAGCAACTCGACCTGGCACCGGTCAAGGTCCGTTTCCGCCAGTTGCCGGAAGCGGAGATAGAAGCATACCTGCGCGCCGAGCAGCCCTACGATTGCGCGGGCAGTGCGCGCAGCGAAGGCTTGGGCATCGCTTTGCTCGAATCGATCGACAGCGACGACCCCACGGCGCTGGTGGGCCTGCCGCTGATCCGCACCTGCCGGATGCTGCGCGCGGCCGGCGTGAAGGTCCTTTGATGGCCGCGCAGGCGCCGGGCCGGCTTTATCTCGTCCCGGCGCCGCTCGATTTCGGCTGTGCCGAAACGGTGCCGCTGGGCCAGGTGATGCCCCCCGGCACCCTCGAGGTCGCGGCGGGCCTGACCCACTGGATCTGCGAAAACGCCAAGTCGGCGCGCTCGTTTCTCAAGCGTATAGCCGAACTGCAACCGCTGGCGCTGCCGCTGCGCGAGCAGGCCATCGTCGAACTGCCGCGGCATGTCCACAAGAAAGGCGACCACGACGGCGATTTCGACGCCAGGTCGCTGCTGGCCCCAGCACTGCAAGGGCACGATGTTGGATTGGTCAGCGAGGCGGGCATGCCGGCGATCGCCGACCCCGGCTCGTCGGTCGTTCGCGCCGCGCACGATCTTGGCGTCCCGGTCGTCCCCCTGGTCGGACCGGCCTCGCTGTTGCTGACGCTGGCGGCCAGCGGCCTGAACGGCCAGAACTTCGCCTTCGTCGGCTACCTGCCCCAGGATCCCGCGCAGCGCGTGCAACGGATCCGCGAGCTCGAGTCGCTCGCGCTGCAGCGCGGACAGACCCAGCTGTTCATCGAGACCCCCTACCGCAACGTTGCCTTGTGGGAGGCCTTGTTGAAACAGTTGCAGCCCGCGACGCGGCTGGCAATGGGGAGCGGCCTCACGATGTCGGGCGCCGCCGCCCGCACGCTGCGGATTGCCGACTGGCGCCAGCATTCAGTGCCGGTGCGCAACGACACTCCGGCGGTATTCGCCATCGGTCGTTGAAGCCGCCGCGCCACCCCCGCCCTACCGCAACGCCGGGATCGCCTTGAGCGCGTGCACGGCGCCCTCGCCCATGGCGGCGCCGAATTTCTTGGCCAGGCGCTCGGCGACATTCTCGCGTCGGGTGTAATCAACCAGTTCCTCGGCCTTGACGATTTCGCGGGCCACGAAATCCAGGTTGCCGAGTTGGTCGGCCAGGCCCATTTCGATCGCCTGTTGCCCGGTCCAGAACAGGCCGCTGAACAGCTCCGGCGTTTCCTTCAGGCGTTTGCCGCGCCCGGCCTTCACCGCTGCGATGAACTGGTTATGAACCTGATCGAGCATCGCCTGTGCGTACTGGCGCTGCTTCTCTGTCTGCGGGCTGAATGGATCGAGGAAGCCCTTGTTCTCGCCCGCCGTCATCAGCCGGCGCTCCACGCCCAACTTGTCCATCAGGCCCGTGAATCCGAACCCGTCCATCAGGACCCCGATGCTGCCCACGATGCTCGCCTTGTCGACGAAGATCTTGTCGGTGGCGGCGGCGATGTAGTAGGCGGCCGAGGCGCAGGATTCTTCGACAACCGCGTAAACCGGCTTGTTGTACTTGGCCCGCAGTCGCCTGATTTCGTCGTTGATGATCCCGGCTTGCACCGGGCTGCCGCCGGGCGAGTTGATCAGCAGCACCACCGCCTGGGCGCCCTCGTCCTCGAACGCGCCCCGCATCGAGGAGACCACGTTCTCCGCGCTCGCATCGCTGTCGGAACTGATCTCGCCCTTGATCTCGATCACCGCGGTGTGCGGCGTGCTCTTGTCGGTGCTGGGCGCACCGCGGTGCATCACCGCCCACAACAAGACCACGAAGAAAGCCAGCCACGCCAGCCGGATGAAACTGCGCCAGCGCCGCGCCGTTCGTTGCTCCTCCAAGGTCGCGAACATCAGATTTTCGAACGTGGCCCGCTCCCAGCCGGGCGTACCGGCCGCGGGCCTTGCGGCCGGTCTTGCTGCGACGGCGGGCCGGGATTCGGGTTCGGGGAAATCGGGCGGGGACGACTCGGTCATTTCGGGAACTCGACGGGTTGAAGGTTGGGGCCAGTATGCCAGCGCACCACCCCGTCCCGTTCGGTCAGGGCGATTTTCACCAGGCCACCGCGGCAGGGACCGGCGGCGCAAGTGCCGGTGTCGGGCTGATACACCGCGCCATGGGTGCTGCACAACAGCCAGCGGCCGCTGTCGTCAAAGAAGCGGTCGGGCTGCCAGTCCATCTCCATGGCCACATGGGCGCACCGATTCAGGTACGCATGGACCTGGCCCTCGTAACGGATCGCGAAAGCACGGCAAGCCTGGCCGGCGAAGACCACGTCGAAAGGCACGGCGGTGCCACCGTCGACCAGATCGGCCGAGTTGCACAGCAAGCACTCCTCATTCATCGAGTTTCACGCGTTGCGCAGCAGCCAGTCGTGCAGGGCGGGCACCGAGTCAGCCACGAACAACGGGTTCAGGCCGCCGAAATCGGCCGGCTCGTGCGCGCCATAGCCGACGCCAACCGCCGCGCAACCCGCGTTCACTGCCATCTGCAGGTCGTGCGTGGTATCGCCGATCATCAGCGTGCGATCGGGCGCGGTTCCAAACTCCCGCATCAACTCCTGCAACATCAGTGGATGAGGCTTGCCGGCCGTCTCGTCGGCAGTGCGGGAGCCGTCGAACACGCCTTTGAGTTGCACGATGTTCAAAACGTCGTTCAGCCCGCGCCGCGATTTTCCGGTGGCGACGGCCAGCCAGTGGTGCTGCGCCTTGAGTTCATCAAGCATCGGCAGGACACCGTCGAACAGGCTCAGCTCGTTTTGCTGGGCCAGGTAATGGTGCCGGTAGCGGGCTCCGAGTTCGGGATATTTGTGCTGCGGGACGTCTGGGGCGGCGTGCGCCAGCGCCTGCGCCAGGCCCATGCCGATCACATAGGCCGCCGCCTTGTCCGTGGGCATGGCACCACCAACGTCGACCACCGCCCGCTGGATGCACCGAGCGATGATGGCCGTTGAGTCGAACAGGGTGCCGTCCCAGTCGAATGCGATCAGGTCAAATTGGCGAGGGCGCGGGAACGGCATGTTCGGAAAATTTCTTCAAATCCGGCGGCAGCGCGGTGAGCAGTTCGATCTTCTCCCCAGTCGCCGGATGCTGGAACTGTAACCGCCAGGCATGCAGGAACATGCGCTTGAGGCCTTGCTTCTGCAGCGCTTTGTTGAGCTCGAAATCGCCGTATTTGTCGTCTCCCGCGATGGGATGGCCCTGAGAAGCCAGGTGTACCCGGATCTGGTGGGTGCGGCCGGTCTTGATCGTCACTTCCAGCAGTGAGAACCCGCCCTCTCCCGGCGACTTCTTCACGCCCCCGGGCCCGGCGATATGCTGCGCTACCTTGACCAACGTGACCGATCGCATTCCGTCAGGGTCGTCTTGCGCGACGACCTTGACCCGCCGCTCGCCGTCCGCCTGCAGGTACTTGTGCAATGGCTGGTCGATCACTTTCTTGTTCGCCGGCCAAGCGCCCTTCACCAGGGCCAGGTAGGTCTTGCCCGTCTCTCGATCGCGGAACTGATCCTGCAACCGGGTCAGCGCGGAGCGCTTCTTGGCCAGCAAGAGGATTCCGGAAGTTTCTCGGTCCAGCCGGTGCACCAGTTCCAGGAATTTCGCTTCGGGGCGGGCCCGCCGCATTTGCTCGATTACGCCGAAACTCACCCCGCTGCCGCCGTGCACCGCCACCCCGGCTGGCTTGTCGATCGCCACCAGATGCTCATCTTCGAACAGAACCGGAAACTGCCGGGGCGGCGCCGGGGCCTCGCGCCGTTCGGCGGCCCGCTCGGAGGTACGCAATGGGGGCAGGCGGAGCAAGTCGCCGGCCGCCACCCGGGTATCGGCCTGCGCCCGGCCCTTGTTCAGACGGACCTCGCCGCTGCGGATGATCCGGTAGACATGGGTCTTGGGCACACCCTTGAGCTGCCGAATCAAAAAGTTGTCGAGGCGCTGCCCAGCCGATTCGGCGTCAACCGTCACCGTTTTGGCCCTCGCGCTTGCAGGGAGCGCCGTGCCCCCTATAATCTGTTTCACTAGCGTAACGCTGTAAGTGGTTGATTTGCCTTGGAGTTTAGTCCACGCATCGCCGCCGGCCACGCTGGAAGGTCGATGCCACCGACGCCCGCGTGCAGATTGCCAGCCAGATGCTGGCGATGGCCCGCCCAGGCGCCGGTCAAGCCGGCACTTTGAAACACTGATACGGAATACCAACCCGCGAGACTTGCGCTTGCGGTCGGACTAAAGCGAGAACTCCTGTGTTGATGGCGATGCTCTTGGCCTTCTGGCGGTGGCTCACAGCCCCGACTGACGGCTATGCGTCGCCGCAAGCCCGCCACCCGCGGGCTCGATACGCTGCAATCCCTGCAGCTCCGCAGCGCCGCCTTCCCGGCGGCCGGTTCTTCGCCACCCTCCACGCGCCCTTGCCACGCCTGCTGAGTTAGCACTCGGCCGCCGTTCGCATCCCCGGCAATTCCATCCGTTTCGAAGCGTCTGCCCGGCATCGTTGACCCGTCATGGGTCGTTTGAAGTCATTCGACTTCGCGGGACCGATCGCGATTGCGTGAGCGATCAGTTCGGTCCTGGACAGACTGAAAAGAAGGTGACGCTATGAAGCGCATGCTGATCAACGCCACACAGGCGGAAGAACGCCGGCTGGCGATCGTCGATGGACAGAAACTCCTCGACTATGAAATCGAAATCGAAGGGCGCGAACAGCGCAAGGGCAATATCTACAAGGCGGTCGTGACGCGCGTCGAGCCGTCGCTGGAAGCCTGCTTCGTCGATTACGGCGAAGACCGCCACGGCTTCCTGCCGTTCAAGGAAATCTCGAAAAGCTATTTCGCCCAGGGCGTGTCCGCGTCGCAGGCCCGCATCAACGAAGCGATCCGGGAAGGCCAGGAACTGCTGGTCCAGGTGGAAAAGGAAGAGCGCGGCAACAAGGGCGCGGCGTTGACCACCTTCGTTTCGCTGGCCGGCCGCTACGTGGTGCTGATGCCCAACAACCCGCGCGGCGGCGGCGTCAGCCGCCGCATCGAGGGCGATGACCGGGCCGAGCTCAAGGAAGCGATGGACCAGTTGGAGTATCCCAACGGCATGTCCATCATCGCGCGCACCGCCGGCATCGGGCGCACCGCCCCCGAGTTGCAGTGGGACCTGAACTACCTGCTCAAGCTGTGGAACGCCATCGACGGCGCCGCCAAGGGCGGCAAGGGCGCCTTCCTGATCTACCAGGAGTCGTCGCTGGTCATCCGCGCCATCCGCGACTACTTCAACAACGACGTCGGCGACATCCTGATCGACACCGACGACATCTACGAGCAGGCCCAGCAGTTTATGGCCCATGTGATGCCGGAGCATGCGCCGCGCGTCAAGCGCTATCGCGACGACGCGCCGCTGTTCTCCCGCTTCCAGATCGAGCACCAGATCGAATCGGCCTACGCCCGAGAGGTCAAGCTGCCCAGCGGCGGCGTGGTGGTGATCGATCACACCGAGGCGCTGGTCTCGATCGACGTCAACTCGGCCCGGGCCATCAAGGGCGGCGACATCGAGGAAACCGCGACCCGCACCAACCTGGAAGCCGCGGACGAGGTGGCCCGCCAGATGCGCCTGCGCGACCTCGGCGGCCTGATCGTGATCGACTTCATCGACATGGAGGAGTCGAAGAACCGGCGGGAGGTGGAAAGCCGGCTGCGCGATGCGTTGCGGCAAGACCGGGCCCGGGTTCAGTTCGGCACCATCAGCAAGTTCGGCCTGATGGAAATGAGCCGCCAGCGTCTGCGCCCGGCCCTGTCCGAAGGCGCCTCGATTCCCTGCCCGCGCTGCGGCGGCCACGGCCACATCCGCGATACCGAGAGCTCGGCCCTGCAGATTCTGCGCATCATCCAGGAAGAGTCGATGAAGGACGGCACCGCCGCCGTCCATGTCCAGGTGCCGGTGGAGGTCGCATCCTTCCTGCTCAACGAGAAGCGCACCGAGATCGCCAAGATCGAGCTCAAGCAGCGCCTCAACGTGATCATGGTGCCCAACAAGACGCTGGAAACACCCAACTACCGGCTCGAACGCCTGAAACACGACGACCCGCGACTGGACAACCTCCAGGCCAGCTACCACATGGCCGAGGAATTCGAGGATCCGACCACCGTGACGCGCCGCACACACGAGCGCAGCAACAAGCAGGAACCGGTGATCAAGGGCGTGCTGCCCGACGTGCCGGCGCCAATCGCCGAGCCCAAGCCCAGGCCCGAGCCGGTCAAGACCGCGCCCCAGGCCAGGGCACCGGTTGCGCCGCCCGCGGTCGCTGCGGTGCCGGCCGATACCGGCTTCATGTCGTGGATCAAGTCGCTGTTCGGCGTGACGCCGGCAGCGCCGGTGGCGGCGGCCGCACCGACGGCGCCCGCAGCCAGGGAAGAACGGCGTGAAGGCCGGACCGAGGCCCGGACCGAGGGTCGCGGCGATGGCCGTGGCGATGGTCGCCGTGGCGGACGTGGTGACGGCCGGGGCGACCGCCGCGGCGGCCGCCGCGACGAGGCCCGTGGCCGCGATGGCGAACCGCGGCGCGAGCGCGTCGCCGCTGAAGGCAGCGAAGGACAACCGCGGCCGCCAGAAGGCGGTCGGCGCGAGAGCGAACCGCGGCGCGAAGGCGATCCACGCCGGCAGCGCGGCGACCGGCCGCGTGGCGATCGCCCCGAACAGCGCGGCGAGCAGCGCGGAGCCGAGGAAGGCCGGGGCGAGCGCCAGGGCCCGCGCGAACGCAGGGACATGGATCGCGCGACCCCCGAAGGCGTGGCCGCCGATTTCCAGCCGGCTAACGAGAGCGCAACCGGCGAGCAGCGGCCGGATCGCGGCCCGCGCAGTGAGCGCGGCGAAGGCCGGCGCGAGCGCGGCGAACGCGGTGACGGCCGCCGGGACCGGGGCGAACGCCACGGGCCGGGGGAGCCGCGCGAAGCCAGTGCCGGCGAGAACGCCGAGGCCGACGCAATGGCCGGCGCTGCCGGTTCGGTCGGGATGGTGGCCGACATGGGAGCGCAGCAGGCGCCCAGCACCGATGCGGTGCTGGAGTCCCACACTCACCAGGATGCGCCCCGAACCGGCCCCGAGGGCGACGACCGCCGCGAGCGCCGCTCGCGCGATCGTTATGGACGCGACCGCCGCGAACGCGGCGACCGCCAGCCGCGGGATGAATCGCCGGGTGCCGGCGCAACTGCGCCTGGTGCGCCTGGTGCGCCTGGTGCGCCGGATGCGCACGGTGTGCCGGCACTGGACGGCGACGATGTTCAGGCGCAGCGTCCCCGTTATCCCACCGGCTTCGTGAGCGAAGACGCAGCGTCTGTCCCGGAGGCCCAACCGCAGGCCGCTTCGGCACCTGTACCGACAGTGCGCGCGCCCGGCCTGCCCAAGGTGCATGCGTTCGAGTTGCCCGTGGCCGAACTGGCCCAGGTGGCCGAGGGATCGGGGCTGCAATGGGTCAACTCCGACGCGCAGAAGATTGCCGCCGTCCAGGCCGCGATTGCGGCTGAGACCCAACCGATGCGGATTCCGCGCGAGCGGCCGCCGGCGCTCGTCGTCGTCGAGGGCCCGTTGGTGCTGGTGGAAACCAAACGCGACTTGCGCGACCTGCGCCTGCCGTTCGACCAGGCCAGCCTTCCCGCTTCAATGAGTTGAAGGCGCGCGCGGCTAGTCGATGGCCGCGCGTTTCCAGGCCTGCTCGGCGGCGCTGGAGTCGCCGCGCTCCTCGGCCAGCACCGCCAAAGCGCGCCATGCATCGCGACGCAGCGTCACGTCCTGCAGGCCGACAGTCGCCTGACTCATGAGCTGCTGGGCCTTGCCCCAGAGCTGCCGCTTCATGCAGGCCATCCCCGCCACGTATTGCAGGGTGGCGTCGCGCGGGTTGTCTTTGTAGGCCTGCTCGATCCGGGCCAGCCAGGCGCCGTCCAGGCTGTCCAGGCCAGCCTCGAGGGCGCGCACCAGCTTGACTTTCAAGCCGGCTGCGAGCAGCGCCTGCTGCTCCCACACCGGCAACAGCCATTCGCGCGCGAGCTGTGCGTCACCCGCCAGCGCCATCAGACGCTGCGCCGCGTGAATCGCCAGCTCCGGCATCAGGCGCTCCGCAGGCTCGAGCGAATTCCAGGCCCGCTGCAACTGCGCGAGATCATGCGACCCGTTGAGCTGGTCGATGGCCAGGCCGCGCACGATGCTCTGCCCGGCGCCGGGCGAGAAAGCTCGGTGCTTGGCCAGCAAGCGCGCGGTCTCGAGCGCTTCGGTCGGCTCCTGCGCCAGCCGAGCCGCCTTCAGCTTCATCCGCAGCGCCACGGTCCGGCGCGCGGCCCCTTGCGGCAATTGGCGCAACCACGCCATCGCAGCATCGGGTTCGCGATCGTCGAGCGCCCAGCGGGCGGCGCGCATCAGCGCACCCTCGTGCGTTTCCTGGGCGTCGCGCGCGGCGCCGTGTTCGAGCGCCCGCTGCAGATGCTCCTCGCGCGCCACCCGGTCCTGCAGGGCCTGCGCGCTTTCGGCGGCCAGGAGATGGGCCAGCGCGCGCACCTGGGCCGCGTTGGCCAGGCGCTGCCCACCGGCATTCAAGGACTTTTCCTGGCTGAGCGCGATCTCGGCCGACTTGCGCCCGCGAATGAAGCGGCCCGCCAGCAAGTGCGACATCGAATCCAGCAGCGATGCGTGCACCGCCCTTTCCTTTTGCTGCGAGCGCCAGCGCAAGGCCTGGCGCGGCAGGTCGAACAGTGCCGACAGCGCCGCCAGGGCGGCATGCAGGAACATGAAGGCCAGGAACAGCAGCACCAGCACCAGGTTGAGCGACAGATCGACCCGGTAGGGCGGCCAGAACAGGGTGACAGTGCCCTGGTTGTTGCCGGCGAACAGGGCGATCGCGACCGCCACGCCGAACAGCGCCAGAAGCCAGAGTGCGGCGCGCATCTCAGGGCCTCCGCTGCCGGTGGGATATCGAGCAGGTTTGCGACACCGGCATGGCTATTTTCCAGCCGCGGCCGTGGCCACCACGGCGAGCGTTTCGTCGATGCGCGGCAATTCCACCGTGCGCAGTTGCGACTGGACTTGCAGCAGCAGGCTCGCTGCGGCCTGGGCGCGCCGCGAATTCTGGTCGAAATACTTGCGCAACCCCGCGGCCGCGGCCGTCAGATCGGCACGGGCCGAATCGGTCTGCCGCGACAACAATCCCAGTCGGGCATTCATCAGCCGCAGCTTCAGGTTTTCGCGCAGAAAGAACGCCTGTTCGGGCGCCAGCAGCGCGGCCTCGGGCTGATCGATCCGGCTGACGCGCGCCAGGTTGCGGGCCTCTTCGAGAATGTCGATCCAGGCGCGCTCCCACCACTGAACCGGCGTTGGCGGCTGCTTGCGTGCGACCGTAGCCGGGCCGGAATTGCCGACCGCATTGGCCAGGGGCAGGTCGTCCACCATGCGGGCGAGTTCGTCGAGCTTGACCAACAGGCCCGGGACGTCCGAGACGCTGGACCCCGTGATGCGGCCGATGTCGCGCGCAATCGCCGCCCGCACCCGCGACAGGCGTGGCTGCCCGGAACGCTCAAGTCGCTGGTCGGCGGCGCGCAACGCCGCCAGCAAGGGCTCGGCGCTGCTGGTGAGCTGGGCTTGCTGCTGGGCCAGCCGCAAGGCCGACTCGATGTCGACCAGCAGGTTTTCGTCGCGCGAACGGGAGAGGCTTTGCATCAGCTCTTCCAGAGCGCTGCGTTGCAGCGCCACTTCGCCAAGCCGCGTTTCGGTCAATGCCTGGCGCGCGGCGGTTTCGCGGGCCAGGTCCTGCGCCTGTCGTGCCAGCGCGCGCGCCTCGATCGCATTGGTGCCGGCATCGGCGCTTTGGCGCGCCAGCTGCTCCTGGATGTTCGACAGCTTTTGCCAAAGCAGAAAGCTCGCGCCCAGAGAGAGCGCGCAAATCGCCAGAAAAAGATAGAGCAGGCCCCGCGCCACCACGACACCGGCGGACGGCGCTACCGTGGCCGCAGGTGCGTCGACGGCGACATCCAGCGCCTCAACCGCGTTGCCGACCAGGGACTGGCTCGTAGGCTCGGAACTCATCCAAACGATTCTAGGGCCGCCACCACGGCCTCCACGGAGGGTCGTGACTCGCAAACAACACCGAACCCGGCGCGGCGCGCCGCATGCGCGATGCGCGGATGCGTGGCCACGGCGCGGGCGGCATGCCAATCCTGGGACGGCAAAAGACTCTGCAAGTGGGCAACGGCCTGCGAGCTGCTGAGCAACCAAACGCCATCGGTCGCGCCGCCCCGCGCGGACGCCACCTGGCTTGCGTCGAGTTCGGGAATGCCGCGTACATACGCGACGATCGTGTCCACCCGCGCGCCAGCAGCCGCCAGCTGGTCGGCCAGCCAGTCACGTCCGGCTGGCTGGCCTGACGCGTCGCCGCCGCGCACGATCAGCACCGCATCGCCGGCAGTCACCTGCTTTGCCACTTGCTGCCACAGCGCTTCCGAATCGAATTGGGCGGACTGCGGCGGCGGGGAGTCGACCAGAGATCCGGCAATGCCGGCCTCGAGCAGGGCGCCGGAGGTTCCGCCGCCAGTGGTCCAGGCCCGGGTTTGCGGAGGCCAGGCCATCCCGACCGGACGCTGACTGAAGAAGTGCCGCACTGCATTGCCGCTCACGAACATCACCGCCCGGTAGCCGGCCAGCGAGCCCCATGATTGGCGCAACGGCTCGGTGCGCGCCGCCGGCAGGATCGCGATCAGGGGAAACGACAGTGCATCGATGCCACGTTGCCGCAACTCGGCAACCCAACGCCGCGCCTCGTTTTCGGGCCGGGTGATGAACACGCGCATGGCGCGACGCCTGTCAGTGGGCGCCGCCCGCGCGCAGGTGCGCGGCCACCTCGGTGCCCAGCTTGGCCGCCTGGTCGAGGTCGGCGGCCGCGGTGGCCATTTGGGCTCGCACCAGCACCGCGGCGCCGTCCGGGTCGCCCCAGGCCGCGCGCAGTCGAAGGTGCTCGCCCGAAAACGTGGCGAACGCGGCCAGCGGCATCGAACAGCTTCCGCCCATGGCCCGGCTCACTGCGCGCTCGGCCGCCACCGCGAGCCAGGTGCTCTGGTGCGCCAAGGGCGCCAGGACCTCAGCCAGGTCGCTGCGCTCCGCTCGCGTTTCGATGCCCAGCGCGCCCTGCCCGGCAGCCGGGAGCATCTGCTCTGGCTCGAAGATCTGGCGGATGCGTTGGCCCAGGCCCAGGCGCTTGAGGCCGGCGGCGGCGAGCACGATGCCGTCATAGTTACCGTCGTCGAGCTTGCGCAAGCGGGTGTCCAGGTTGCCGCGCAGCGGCTCGATCTTCAGGTCCGGCCGCAATGCCCGCAACAGCACCACGCGGCGCAGGCTGGAAGTGCCCACCACCGCCCCCTGCGGCAATTCGGCCAGGCCGGGGTAGCGGTTGGAGACCAAGGCATCGCGCGGGTCCTCCCGCTCCATCACGCACGACAGCGCGAAGCCTTCGGGCATGTCCATCGGCAAGTCCTTCAGGGAATGCACCGCGATGTCGGCGTCGCCCTGCTGTAGCGCCACCTCGAGTTCCTTGACGAAGAGTCCCTTGCCGCCGACCTTGCTCAGGCTGCGGTCCAGGATCTGGTCGCCGCGGGTGGTCATGCCCAACAGGCTCACCTGGTGCCCGCGCTGCTCGAGCAAGGCCTTCACATGTTCGGCCTGCCAGAGGGCGAGGCGGCTTTCGCGGGTGGCGATCACTAGCTTGCTCACTGCGTACTGTCCTTCGCGTTGGAGAGGTCGATGCTAGCATGCACGCTGCAGAAAATTGAGGCCGACCGAGGACCCCAAGCCATGCCGCCGACCCCACCGCATCCGTCAGCCTCGCCGTCTCGCCGCGCCCGGGAGAACGAACGGCCGCTGGTCGAAGACATCCGGTTGCTGGGTCGCATCCTGGGCGACGTGATCCGCGAGCAGGAGGGCGTGCCGGCATTCGAGTTGATCGAGCGCATCCGCAAGCTCTCGGTGGCCTTTCGCCGGGACGCCGACCACGAGGCGGACAGGGCACTGAAGACCCTGTTGAAATCGCTCAGCGGCGAGCAAACGGTGAGCGTGATCCGCGCCTTCACCTACTTCAGCCACCTGGCCAACCTGGCCGAAGACCGCCATCACATCCGGCGCCGCGCCGTCCACGAGCGCGCCGGCGACACCCAGGAGGGCAGCATCGAGGTCGCGCTGGCGCGACTGCGCTGGGCCGGTATCGCCGCCAAGGTGGTTTCCCAGACCCTGGCGCAAAGCCACCTTTCCCCGGTGCTGACGGCCCATCCGACCGAGGTGCAGCGCAAGAGCATCCTGGACGCCGAGCGCGACATCGCCAACCTGCTCACCGGGCGCGACGAGATCCTGATGCGCGCGCTGCCCAAAGACGCATTGGCCCCGCGCGAGCTGGCCGCCAATGAGGCGCAGATCCGCGCCCGTGTGCAGCAGCTGTGGCAAACCCGACTGCTGCGGTTCACCAAGCTGACGGTCGCGGACGAAATCGAGAACGCGCTGAGCTACTACGAGACCACTTTCCTGCGCGAGATCCCGAAGATCTACGCCGACCTGGAGCGCGAGCTGGGCGAGTATCCGGTGGCCAGCTTCCTGCGCATGGGACAGTGGATCGGCGGCGACCGCGACGGCAATCCCAACGTCGGCGCGCCGACCCTGGAATACGCCCTGCGGCGCCAATGCGAGGTGGCGCTGCGTCACTACCTCACCGAGATCCACTACCTCGGCGCGGAACTGTCGCTGTCGGCGATGCTGGTCGGCATCACGCCTGCGATGAGCGAGCTGGCCGCGCGCTCGCCGGACACCAACGAACATCGGCTCGATGAGCCCTACCGGCGGGCGCTCACCGGCATGTACGCGCGGCTGGCGGCCACGCTCAAGGAACTCACCGGCGGCGATGCGGCTCGCCATGCGGTGGCACCGCAGAACCCGTATTTGCGAGCCGAGGAGCTGCTGGCCGACCTGCGCACCATCGAGGCGTCGCTGTTGGCCCACCACGGCGCGGACCTGGCGGACCAGCGCCTGCATCCGTTGATCCGCGCAGTCGAAGTGTTCGGCTTCCATCTGGCCACGGTGGACCTGCGGCAAAGTTCGGACCAGCACGAAGCGGTGATCGCCGAGCTGCTGGCCGTGGCCCGCATCGAGCCTCATTACGACCGCCTGCCGGAGCCGGCCCGCTGCGCGCTGCTGATGGCGCTGCTGGCCGATGCCCGGCCGCTGCGCGTCATCGGCACCGCCTACTCGCCGCACACACGGGCCGAGCTGGCCGTTTTCGAAAGCGCGAGGCGAATGCGCGAGCGCTTCGGCGCCCAGGCGATCCGGCACTACATCATCAGCCACACCGAAGCGGCGAGCGACCTGCTGGAAGTGCTGCTGCTGCAAAAGGAAACGGGCCTTGTCACCGGAACCATCGACGACAAGGCCACGGCCGACCTGATCGTGGTACCGCTGTTCGAAACCATCGCCGACTTGCGCAATGCCGCGCCGGTCATGCGCGAGTTCTACGGCATGCCCGGCGTGGCCCGACTGGTGCAGCGCTCCGGCGGCGAGCAGGACATCATGCTGGGCTACAGCGACAGCAACAAGGACGGCGGCATCTTCACCAGCAACTGGGAGCTGTACCGGGCCGAGATCGCCCTGGTCGCGCTGTTCGACGAACTGGCCGCCTCCTGTCCGATTCGGTTGCGGATGTTCCATGGGCGCGGTGGCACCGTGGGCCGCGGCGGGGGCCCGAGTTACCAGGCCATCCTGGCGCAGCCGCCGGGCACAGTGCGCGGCCAGATCCGCCTGACCGAGCAAGGCGAAGTGATCGGATCGAAATACGCCAACCCGGAAATCGGACGGCGCAACCTGGAAACACTGGTCGCTGCCACGCTCGAAGCGACGCTCTTGCAGTCGACCAAGTCGGCGCCCAAGGCGTTCCTGGCGGCGGCGGAAATCCTGTCGGGCACCAGCATGGCGGCCTACCGCGCCCTGGTCTACGACACGCCGGGCTTCACCGAGTACTTCTTCGGCTCCACCCCGATCCGGGAAATCACCGAACTCAACATCGGGTCGCGACCGGCGTCGCGCAAGTCGACCCAGCGCATCGAGGACCTGCGCGCCATTCCCTGGAGCTTCAGCTGGGGCCAGTGCCGCCTGACCCTGCCCGGCTGGTATGGGTTCGGCGCCGCCGTGCACGACTTCATGCATCCCACCGATGCCGGCGGTGCAACGGCCCGGGTCGTGAACCCCGAGCGGCTGGCGCTGTTGCGCAAGATGTACCGGCAATGGCCGTTCTTCCGCGTCTTGCTGTCCAACGTCGACATGGTGTTGGCCAAGAGCGACCTGGCCCTGGCATCACGCTATGCCGAGTTGGTGGCTGACAAGCGGCTGCGCCGGCGCATCTTCGCTGCCATCGAAGCGGAATGGCACCTTACCGTGGAAGCGCTGCAACTGGTGACCGGAGAAAAGCAGCGGCTCGCGACCAATCCGGCGCTGCAGCGCTCGATCCGCCACCGCTTTCCCTACATCGACCCCTTGCACCACTTGCAGGTGGAGCTGGTGCGGCGGCACCGCCAGGGCCTGCTCGACGACCGGGCCCGTCGGGGCATCCATATCTCGATCAACGGGATCGCGGCGGGCCTGAGGAATACCGGTTAGCGGCCGCGCGGGGCGCGTTGCGAAACCGCCCGGCTCAGTTTCCCAGCAGTTCGCCCACCGGCTTCAGGTCCTCGACCCGGTCGCAGACGGCCTTGACGGCCATGAGGATGGGAATCCCCAGCAGCAGGCCCCAGACACCCCAGAGCCAGCCCCAGGCCAGCACGCCGATGAACACCGCCACCGGATTCATGCGGCTGGTCTTGCTGGTCAGCCACGGAACGATCAGGTTGCCCTGCAGGGTGTGGATCGCCAGCGAGACGCCGGCAACTACCAGCGCCGTTTTCAATTCACCGAACTGCACGAAAGCGACCAGTGCGACGGCACCCGCAATCACCGCCGAGCCGATGTAGGGAATCAGGTTCAGGATCGCGGCCGCGATGCCCCACACCGCCGCGTGCTTCAGGCCCAGTGCCCAGAACGCCAGTGCGGTGACCACGCCGACGACGACACTCGACAGCAGCTGAACCAGCAGGTAGCGCTGGACCTGCTGGGTGATTTCGTCCAGCGCCTGCACCGTGATCTTCTTTTTGGACAGGCTGGGACCCGTCAGCTTGACCATCTTGCGGCGGAAGGTATCGCCCGATACCAGCAGGAAGTAGGTGAGGAAGACGACGATCGTCGCCTGCCCGATCAGGCTGGCCAGGCCCAGCGTGCTGTTCCAGAGGTGATCCTGGATGTCGAAGCGCGGCTTTTCGATCTGGACGCGCTGGACGCCGCGAGCAGTCGGGCTGGGGGTGCCCGCCTCCTGGGCCGCCTGCTCGAGCTGGGCCGCCGCTTTCTGCACCGTCCCCAACGGATTTTTTTCCGGCCGGCCCTTGCTGTCGTGTATCGAATCGCGCAACTTCTTGGCCGCCTCAGGCAGCGACTCGATCAGCTGGTTGGCGTCGTCGCTGAACGAATAGGCCGTCAACCCGATCCCGCCGATGATCCCCAGGATCAGCACACCTGCGCTGACCCAACGCGGAACGTGCAGCCGCTGCAGCGCGTCGACCAGCGGCGTCAGCGCGTAGCTGAACATGTAACCCAGCATCAGCGGAATGAAAAACGCGCTGGCCCAGCGCAATGTGGCCAGCAACGCCAGTGTGGTGAGCACCACCAGCGCCATGCTGCGCAGTTTCACGGGCACACGCAGGAGCACATGCGTGGGATCCTCGGGATCGGCTGCCAGTGACGGCTCGACCGGCTGGTCCTGATTGGCTTGTTCGTCCATGGCGCCTCTTGTGTACTTCCGGGACCGATGCCGTCCTGCCCGTCAGGCCGCGAGCGCCTCACGCACCGCACCGAGCTGACGGCGCGACACCGCCAGCACCTCGTCGATGCCGTGCAGCCGCACCGCCCAGCCATCCCCCTCTTCCGGGTCGTCGTATTTTTCCAGGGCTCGCATCGCGTGCCGCGCCACCAGTGCATTCCGGTGAATGCGCAGGAACTGCGCCGCATGGCGCTCTTCCAGCTCGCTGAGCGAGGCATCGAGGATATAGCTTCTGGCCGCGGTTCGCACGGTAAGGTACTTCAGTTCGGCCTTGAAATACAGGACCTCGACCAGCGGCACCCGCTCGGTGCGGCCCCGATCCTGGATCAGCAGCATGGGCGCGGATTCATCGGGCGGACCGGCCAGCCGGGACTGCACCAGGCGCTCGACTTTCTGCAGGGCAGCCTGCAAGCGCTCAAGGCGCACCGGCTTGGTCAGGTAATCGACCGCCTCCAGTTCGAATGCTTCCACCGCATGTTCGGCATAAGCGGTGACAAAGACCACAGCCGGCGGCTGCGCCATCGACCGCAGGGCTTGCGCCAGGACCAGCCCATCCGCGCCGGGCATATGGATGTCCAGCAACACCGCATCGAACTTCCTGCGCAGCAGCATTTCCATGGCCTGGGCGGCGTTGGCGGCCTCGCCGCCGACTGTGGCCGGCGGTGCGGTGCATTCGACCAGCAGCGTGCGCAGCCGCGAGCGGGCGAGCGCTTCGTCGTCAACCACCAGCACCTGCAAGCTCATGGCCGATTTGTCCCGTTCATGCCGGCACCTCCATGCGCACCTGGTACACGCCGTCCTTCAGGGCGGCCTGGAAATGGCCCCGCACGTCGTGCAGCAGCCGCAGGCGGTCGCGCACGTTGGCCTGCGCCACACCCTGCCCGGTGGGGCCCTGGCCAGCCGGCACTGTGTTGGTCACCTTGATCACCACGGTGTCGCCGCGTCGCTGGGTGCTGATCTTGACCTGTGCGCCGCGGATGCTGGGCTCCACCCCATGCTTGACGGCATTTTCGACCAGGGGCTGCAGCATCAATGGCGGGACCCGCGCCGCGCCGGCGGAGGCATCCACCGCCCACTCGACCTGGAGCCGCGGCCCGAATCGCACCTGTTCGATGGCCAGGTAGCGCCGTGCCAGTGCCACCTCCTCGGCCAGGGTCACGGACTCCCCCAGATCGACCAGGGCATGGCGGAACAGGTCGCTCAGGTCCTCCAGGAGTGCTTCGGCGCGAGCCGGGTCCTCTCGCACCAGGGCCACCGCGCTGTTGAGGGTGTTGAACAGGAAGTGCGGCCGGATCCGGGCCTGCAGTTCGGACAGTCGGGCCGCGGTGTCGGCCGGCATGCGGCCCTTGGCCCGCAGCACCAGAGCGGCCACCAGCGCCGCGGCCAGGAGAGCGCCGGTAAAACTCGAGGCGACCCAGGGGACGGCGTCGACAAAGCCCACCAAAGCCAGCAAACCGGCGCCGTAGAGCGCGGCGGCCGCCCCCAGCGCCATGCCTGCGAGTTGCTGGGCCCAGGGCAGCAGCCGGGCCAGGAAAATCTTGAGGCTGCAGGCGACGATCAGCCACAACAAAGTGCCCGGCAAGGCAGCGCCGCTAAGCACCGCCACGCGCAACAGCCAGTCCATGACGCCCACAGCGCCGAACATGGCGCCCACTGACATCACGATTTCCACGAACAGGACGGCCCGCAGCACCACGCCGACGTGGCAGGCGTCGAACACCAGCACCCGCGGCGGCGGCCCCGCCGGGGCCGCGTGCCCAGGCAGGTCCTGGAACGCCGATAAAATTTGCGAATCTTTCATCAAAGATCGTTTGCCTTCGGCCCGATTATTGGTGATCCTTGCGTATTCACCCCCAGGGCGAACCAGTAAGTCCCTGCGCCGCCCCTTCTATGAACCAACTCGATAAGAAATCCCAAGGCTGGTCGGCACTGTTCTCCGAGCCCATGAGCGAGTTGGTGCAACGCTACACCGCCAGCGTCTTCTTTGACAAGCGCATGTGGCGCGCCGACATCGAAGGATCGCTGGCCCATGCCAGGATGCTGGCAGGCCAGGGCGTCATTGCCGCCGCGGACCTGCAGGCGATCGAGGCCGGCCTGGGCGCCATTGCGCAGGAGATCGAGTCCGGGCAGTTCCAATGGAAGCTGGAACTGGAAGACGTGCACCTGAACATCGAGGCCCGCCTCATCCAGCTGGCGGGCGACGCAGGCAAGCGGCTGCACACCGGGCGCAGCCGCAACGACCAGGTCGCAACCGACGTCAGGCTGTGGCTGCGCGGCGAGATCGACCTGATCCTGGAGCTTTTGTCCCAGTTGCAGCTGGCACTGGTCGACCTGGCCGACCGCAATGTCGAAGTGATCCTGCCCGGGTTCACCCACCTGCAGGTCGCGCAGCCGGTGAGTTTCGGCCATCACATGCTGGCCTATGTGGAGATGTTCAGCCGGGACGCCGAACGGCTGGTGGAAGTGCGGCGGCGTGTCAACCGGCTGCCGCTGGGCGCGGCGGCGCTGGCCGGAACCAGCTATCGGCTGGACCGGGAAAGCGTGGCGCGCTCGCTCGGCATGGAAGGTGTGTGCCAGAACTCGATCGACGCGGTGAGCGACCGCGATTTCGCGATCGAGTTCACCGCGGCGGCGGCACTGGCCATGGTCCACATCAGCCGCTTATCCGAGGAACTGGTGCTGTGGATGAGCCAGAACTTCGCATTCATCGCGATCGCCGACCGGTTCACCACCGGCTCGTCGATCATGCCGCAGAAGAAGAACCCGGACGTTCCAGAACTGGCGCGCGGCAAGACCGGCCGGGTGGTCGGCCACCTGATGGGGCTGATCACGCTGATGAAGGGCCAGCCGCTGGCCTACAACAAGGACAACCAGGAAGACAAGGAACCGCTGTTCGACACCGTGGACACGCTGAAGGACACGCTGCGCATCTTTGCCGAGATGGCCGGCGGGATCACGGTACGCCCCGAGGCCATGGAACAGGCCGCGCTCAAGGGCCATGCCACGGCCACCGACCTGGCCGACTACCTGGCGAAGAAAGGCGTGCCGTTCCGCGATGCCCACGAGACCGTCGCCCGTGCGGTCAAGGCAGCCATCGCGAGCGGCGTCGATCTCGCCGCGTTGCCGCTGGCCACGCTGCAGCAATTCAATCCAGCCATTGGCCAGGACGTCTATGGCGTGCTGTCGCTGCGCGGCTCGCTCGACGCGCGCGACATCCTGGGTGGCACCGCGCCGACGCAGGTGCGCGCTCAAGTCGCGCGGCACCGGGCACGGCTCTCCTGAAACGTAGGCCTGCCCCGCCATAGGCGCAACATAGCGTCCTGATTCAAACAAGCGGAGACATCGATGACAAGCCTCGGAAGAGTTGACCGGCGCACCGTCCTGATGGGCGGCCTCGCTGCGGCATTACCCGGCACCGTGTTGGCCCAGGCCGCCTATCCGAGCCGGCCGATCCGGATGCTGGTGGGCTTTTCGGCGGGCGGCGGTGTCGATGCCATGGCGCGCATGCTGGCGCCGCGGCTGGGGTCCTTGCTGGGCCAACAGGTGGTGGTCGACAACCGCGCGGGCGCGGCCGGGCTGATCGCCGGGGACGTCACAGCCAAGGCGCCACCCGACGGCTACACCATGATGCTGGCGGACAGCTCGCTCCTGATCGCGCAGTACCTGCAGCCCAGGATGACATTCGATCCCATCAAGAGCTTCACGCCGGTGGCCGCCGTCTTCATGATGCCGCTGGCCATCATCGTCGGCAACGACTTCCCGGCCCACACACCCCAGGAGTTCGTGGACCTGCTCAAGGCCAACCCGGCTCAGTATTCGTTCGCCACTTCCGGTGTCGGCACGGTGCAGCACCTGGGTTTCGAAATGCTCAAGCACCGCACCGGGACCTTCGTGGTGCACATCCCGTACCGCGGCGCCGCCCAGATCGTGCCGGACGTCATCGGCGGCGCGGTGCCGATCGGCGTTGTGAGCGTGAGCGCTGCCATCGCGCAGGCCAAGGGCGGCAAGTTGCGGGTACTGGCGCTGATGAACCCGGCCCATCTCCCGGGGGCGGAAGACATTCATCCGATGAGCGAGGTGCTGCCGGGTTTCAATGCCGTTCCGCGCCTGTTCCTGCTGCTGCCCGCCGGAACGCCACCGACGATCGTCGACAAGCTCAGCGAGGCCACCCGAACGGTGATGGCAGCGCCCGATCTCGCCCTGGCGGCAGCGCAGCTGGGCGCCGTGCCGGCCTACATGCCGGCCGGCACCGTGGCGGCCGACCTCCAGTCGGAATCGACGGCCTGGGGCGAGGTGATCCGCGACCAGAAGATCAGCGGCCAGTGAGCCGTCCATAACGAAGGAAACGAGACCATGCCCATCATCACCAACATCGAGGACCTTCGCCTGCTGGCGAAAAGGCGCGTGCCGCGCATGTTCTACGACTACGCCGACTGCGGCTCGTGGACCGAAAGCACCTATCGGGCCAACGAAGCCGATTTCGACCGGATCCTGCTGCGCCAGCGGGTCGCGGTGAACCTGGAAAACCGCAGCACCCGCACCACGATGATCGGCCAGGAAGTGGCCATGCCCGTGGCAATCGCGCCGGTCGGCCTGACGGGCATGCAGCATGCGGACGGCGAAATCCTCACGGCGCTGGCGGCGAAGAAGTTCGGCATCCCGTTCACGCTGTCCACCATGAGCATCTGCTCGATCGAGGACGTGGCGCAGGCCACCGGCAACCACCCGTTCTGGTTCCAGCTGTACGTGATGAAGGACCGCGACTTCATCGAGCGGCTGATCGATCGGGCCAAGGCGGCGCGCTGCTCGGCCCTGATGCTGACGCTCGACCTGCAGATCCTGGGCCAGCGCCACAAGGACATCAAGAACGGCCTGTCGGCGCCGCCCAAGCTCACCCTGCCCAACATCCTGAACATGATGACCAAGCCGCGCTGGGGCCTGGGGATGCTCGGCACGCAACGGCGCGAATTCCGCAACATCGTCGGCCACGTCAAGGGCGTCGAGAACATGGGTTCGCTGTCGGAGTGGACCTCCAAGCAGTTCGATCCGTCCTTGTCCTGGAACGACGTCGAATGGATCAAGAAGCGCTGGGGCGGCAAGCTGATCCTCAAGGGCATCCAGGACCCCGAGGATGCGCGGCTGGCCGTGGAAAGCGGCGCGGACGCGCTGATCGTCTCCAACCACGGCGGCCGCCAGCTCGATGGCGCACCCTCGTCCATCTCCGCGCTGCCGGAAATCGTCGAGACGGTGGGCAGCCGCATCGAAGTGCACATGGACGGCGGCATCCGCTCGGGACAGCACGTGCTCAAGGCCATCGCGCTGGGCGCCAAGGGGACCTATATCGGGCGGGCCTTCGTCTACGGGCTGGGAGCCATGGGGGAGCAAGGCGTCACCAAAGCCCTGGAGATCATCCAGAAAGAGCTGGACCTGTCGATGGCCTTCTGCGGCCGCACCGACATCCGGACCGTGGACAGGAGCATCCTGCTGCCGGGACCCCACTGAGGCCGGCTGCGGCGGGTCAGGGCGCCGGACAGTCGCAGGCCGGACTTCCCCGGTCGAAGACCACCCGCCACTGGCCCCCGGCCTCGAGGCGCCAGATCGACGTGAACCGGCCAATCAGCTTGCCCTGTGGGTCGCGCACCGGCCCGGAACTGAGGGCGAGGGTTCCCGACGCCAGAATCTCGACCTCGGCCGGGTCCCATGAAAACGGCGCGTCGGGGCCCCGGTAATAGCGGTCCCACCACTCCACGATCTTCTGCTTGCCGCGCAATGGGGCGGGCCCGGAGAAAAAGACCGCCTCTTCCGAAACGAAGCCTGCGAAGGCTCGGGCGTCCCGGTCGGCCATGGTCTTTGCGAAGGCGCGCTCGACGGCCATCACCTGTTGCCGAGCGTCCTGCGCCGTGGGCGGCGCGCCGACCCCCGCGCAGGCAACCAGGAAGATGCAAGGGATGAGAGTCGCAAGAGTGTTGAGCCGCAGCATGAGGTCAAGCGCGGACCTTCCTCGTTTGCCGCCTCGCAGCATGGCGCTGAACTGGCGCGCTCCCGGATAGCCTCGTGTCATTGCAATGCTCCAATCGGGGCCAGGGGCCCGGCCGGTTCAGCCAAAGCGCGGATTCTATGGATTTGGCTGCAGAGCGCCAGGTGGTCTTCCTTATCGTTGGGAGGACCCGGCCGCAACCCAAGCACAATCCCGGGGTGACTGTCATGCGCCGCATCGCCCACCTCGACATGGACGCTTTTTTCGCGTCGGTCGAACTGCTGCGCTATCCCCAGTTGCGGGGCCTGCCGGTGGTCATCGGCGGCGGCCGGCGGACGGCCGACGAACTGGTGCTGCAACGGCATGCCGGTTTGCCCTTGAGCGAAATCCCGCCATCGGCGTTCCCGCTGCTGCGCGACTACGTTGGCCGCGGGGTGATCACCACCGCCACCTATCCGGCCCGCCAGTTCGGTGTCGGTTCGGCCCTGGGCATGATGAAGGCCGCCAAGCTGTGTCCGCAGGCCATCGTGCTGCCGGTGGATTTCGACGAGGTGCGCAGATATTCACGGCTGTTCAAGAGCACCATCGCCGAAATCGCTCCGGTGATGGAGGACCGGGGCGTGGACGAGGTGTACATCGATTTCACCGACGTGCCGGGCGGGCAGCGCGCGGGCGGCCGGGTCCTGGCGCGCCTGATCCAGCGGGCAATTTTCGAGAAGACCGCGCTGACCTGTTCGATCGGGGTCGCCCCCAACAAGCTGCTGGCCAAGATGGCCAGCGAGTTCGACAAGCCCAACGGGATTTCCATCGTCCATGAAGCGGATGTGCAGACCCGCGTCTGGCCTCTGCCGGTGCGCAAGATCAACGGCATCGGCCCCAAGACCGAAATCAAGCTGGCCAAGCTGCATCTGCACACGATCGGCGACATCGCTTCGCAGCCGCACGACTGGCTGATCGACAATTTCGGCGCAGCCACCGGCGCCTGGCTGCACGAAGCATCCTGGGGCCGCGACGATCGGCCGGTGGTCACGCAAAGCGAGCCGGTCTCGATGAGCCGCGAGACGACCTTCGAGCGCGACCTGCACCCGGTGCGCGATCGCGCCGAACTGGGCGCCGTGTTCACCGACCTGTGCTTGAAGGTGGCCGGCGACCTGCAGCACAAGGGCTATGTCGGCAGGACCATCGGCATCAAGTTGCGCTACGACGACTTCCAGATCGCCACTCGAGACCAGACGCTGGCTCATTGCACAGCGGATGCCGCCACGATCCGGCAGGCCGCCGGCCAATGCCTCAAGCGGGTGGACCTGAGCAGGCGCCTGCGCCTGCTGGGGGTGCGGGTGGGCAAGCTGGCAAGGGCCGGCACGGCGC
>JAAOZX010000113.1 GCA_012274225.1 Comamonadaceae bacterium
CACCGAGGTGTACCAGAGCAATTCCGCAGCCAGCTTGCCGGCCGCCGGTAGCTGGGGCTGCGAGAGTTCGACGCCAACATCCAAGTATGTCGCGTCAATTGCTACCGATCTCGCGGGCGGCGTGGTCGTCACGGTCCAGGGCATTGGCGACCCCCTCATTGACGCCAAGACTGTCAGCCTGGTTCCGGTGAATTCCGCCGGCGCCGCGCCAACCGACGCGCTCCCGTTGTACAAGTGGGTTTGCGGCAACGCGGCCGCTGTCAATGGCGTAGCGACAACCATAACCACTGTGCCTGTCAAGTTCCTGCCCGGTTCCTGCCGCGGCGTCTGATGACACCAGGGTTTTCACGCAAGTTTCAAACGCCCCGCAAGGGGCGTTTTTCTTTGGGACCTGCGCTGGCGGGAGTCGGGGCTGTGGCCCTGGTTCTGAGCTGGTTGACGACCGAGCACTTCCTGCCGTGGGTCAGCTGGCATGCCGAGGCGCTCATATTCCTGGCGGTCTTCGTTGTTGCCTGGTTCGCGGCGGTAGCGCGGTGGCGAGCGGCGCCATCGGAGCGTGTGCCGGTGCCTCTGATCGCGCTGCCGTTCGGCCTGTTCGCGCTCGTGGCGCTGGCCCAGCTTCTGACCGGCATCATGATGTTCGGTGGCGACACCGTCGTCGTCTGGTTCTATGCTGGCCTGTGCATTGCATGCCTAACCCTGGGTTTCGTGCACCACGCATTACCCGAAGCCGGCCCGCCGGGCAAGCCCGCCGCGAGCTGGTCTGCCGTCGACTGGCTGGCACTGGCGTTTGTCGTGGGCACCATCGCGTCCGTCGTTGTCGCTTTCGCCCAAGTGTTCGACCTCTGGCAATATTCCGCGTGGATCGTCCGAATGCCAGATCTGCGCCGACCCGGCGGCAATCTCGCGCAGCCGAATCAACTGGCCACCTTGCTGGTGATGGGCATCGCCAGCGTCGCGTACCTGCACTTGTCGGGACGGTTGACGGCTCTGGCAGCGGTCGCCGTTTGCCTTTTCCTCGGCGCGGGCTTGGCCGCAACCGAATCGCGATCCGGCGTGGTGGGCCTTGGCGCGCTGCTGATCTGGTGGCAGTTCAAGCGTTCCGTCATCGCCTCCGGCCGGCCGAGATGGCTGGCACCAGCCGCAGCCGTCGTCTTTCTTGGCATGTACCTGGCCTGGCCCCACCTGCTGGATTGGATGCAGTTGCTGGAGGGTCGAGCGGAAAGCCACCTTACCCAGGGCGACCTCCGCCTGGCCGTTTGGCGGCAGCTGCTGGAAGCAGCCTGGCAGCGCCCCTGGTGGGGCTGGGGCATTCTCGAGGTGGCCGAAGCGCACAACTCGGTGGCCCACGCCCATGCCGTCAACAATGCCTTCAGCTACAGCCATAACCTGGTGATCGACTGGATTGTCTGGATGGGCCTGCCGATCGCACTGATGCTGACTTTGGCCTGTGCTGTCTGGCTCTGGCGGCGGCTGTGGGCCGTCAGCAACCACACCACCTGGTATTGCATTGCCGTTGCAGTGCCGCTGGCCACCCATTCGATGCTGGAACTGCCCTTTGCCTATGCCTACTTTCTGGCGCCGGTGATGTTTCTGCTGGGGGATCTGGAAGCGTCGCTTGGGGTCAAGCCCGTGGCCCGCATCGGGCTCAGGCCTATCCTGGCCGCGCTGGTGGTGATCAGCGCCGCGATGCTCTGGTCGGCCGCCGAATATTTCACCATCGAAGAGGACTTCCGGATCGTTCGTTTCGAGCAGCTTCGAATCGGCCACACCGCCGCCGATCATCATCGTCCGGAGGTCGTGCTGCTGACGCAGCTGGGGACTTTGCTGACCGCGTCGCGCATCGAACTCCGGCCGGACATGCCGCCCGAGGAAATGGAGCAGCTGAAGAAATTGGCGCTGCGCTACCCCTGGGTCGCTACCCAGTACCGCTATGCTTTGGCATTGGCGCTCAATGGACAGCAGCAGGAGGCGCTCCGGCAGTTTCGGGTGATCCGTGTTCAGCGCGACGAAAAGCTCTATCAGAAAATCCGGAAAGAGATCAGTGACCTGGCCAACAGCCGCTATCCCCAGCTTCGAACGCTGGCGCTTCCCTGACACTTTCGAGAGGCCGCGCAAGCGCGCGTCATCAGCGCAATGACCGAGACAGGGTTCCAAAGCGGACCCGGGCAGCCGCGCAGCCAGCCCAGGGCTTGGACCGAGGCGGTGTTGCTGACGTGTCTCCTCATCCCTTGGCTCAATCCCTTCGCCGATGGGCCTTCGACTTGGGTCGGGCCCTGGCTGGTCAGCTTCTTGTGTGGCGCAGCCGCCTACGGCATCGAACGGCCGGTCTTTCCGGCGAGGCCGGTCACGGGCGCCTTGCTGGCGTTGACCGCCTGGCCGCTGCTGCGTTCCGGTTGGGCTCCCGAAACGGTGGCGCTCGGCGCCGCCTGCCTGCTGATCTGGATGAGTGCCGCTCTGATGTCAGACCACGCCAGGCCGGCAGGCAACGGCCAACTGGCTGCTTCGGCCTGGATACTGGCAGCCGTGATCAGCACCGCCGCCGCGCTGTGCCAGTACTTCGGGATCGCCGACGAACTCGCGCCCTGGGTCAACACGTCCACCGTGAGCGGTGAGGCGTTCGCCAATTTGCGCCAGCGCAATCAATTCGCCACGCTCACTGTCATGGGCATGGCTGCGCTGCTGTTGTGGTGGCCCGCTGGCCTGAAGCGGGGGCATGCGGTGATCGCGGTCGCCTGGCTCGCGGTTGGAAATGCCGTCACCACTTCCCGGACCGGATTGCTGGAGATGGTACTGCTCGGTGTCCTCGCCGGCATCTGGCCCGGGCCACGCTGGCAACGGGCCAGGCTGTGGTTCATGGGCCTGCTCAGTTATACAGTCGCGGCCCTGGCTCTCCCCTGGGTCCTGGAGGCGACCACCGGCGTGAGCGCAACGCACCTGTGGTCGCGCGTAGCGGACTCCGACGCCTGTGGCAGCCGCATGGTGTTGTGGTCCAACGTCCTGCACCTGATCAGCCTGAAGCCATGGCTGGGATGGGGTTGGGGCGAACTGGACTTCGCCCATTACGCGACGCTCTATGCGGGTCCGCGATTTTGCGACATCCTCGACAACGCACATGACCTACCGCTGCATCTGGCAGTCGAACTGGGCTTGCCGGCCGCGGCCTTGATTTGCGGCGGTTTGGGCTGGGCCACAGTGCGCTCCAAGCCCTGGCGAGAGATCGATCCGATCCGGCAGATGGCTTGGGCTGTGCTGGGGGTGCTGGGCGTGCACAGCCTGTTGGAGTATCCGCTGTGGTATGGCCCCTTCCAGATCACGCTCGGGTTATGCCTGGGTCTGTTGTGCGCGGTTGGCAGTAGCCCGTCCGGCCAGCCGGCGGGGACGCTCGCCCGGTCGTTCGCCGGCACCCTGGCGGCAGCGGTGCTTGGATTGGCCGTCTATGCCGGTTGGGACTATCGCCGGGTCAGTCAGGTGTACCTTCCGCCGGCTGATCGCCGCCCCGAATGGCGCGACGATCCCCTGTCCCGGGTCCGCGACTCCTGGCTGTTCGCCAACCAGGTCCGCTTTGCGGAACTTACCATCACGCCCCTGACCCAGGAAAACGCGGCTTGGGCCTTCGAAACGGCCAGCGCGCTGCTGCACTATTCGCCCGAGCCCCGGGTAATCGAGACATTGATCGAAAGCGCGGTAATGCTGGGCCGTTCCGACGATGCGTTGCTACAGCTGGCACGGTTTAGGGCCGCCTTTCCGAAAGCCTATGAAACTTGGCGGCAGGCCGGGGCCCTGGCGCCGTGACGACTGTCAGGGGGCGACGTAATGGCCCGAGCGTCCGCCCTGCTTTTCCAGCAGGCGCACACCGGTGATCACCATGCCGCGGTCCACCGCCTTGCACATGTCGTAGATCGTCAGCAGGGCGATTTGCACCGCAGCCAGGGCTTCCATCTCGACACCGGTCGGTCCGATCGTCTCG
>JAAOZX010000114.1 GCA_012274225.1 Comamonadaceae bacterium
ATGCTCGGCGCCATAGATCTCGGGCGTCTCCGAAAGAATGGCGGTTCCTCCATGCGCGACGAGCAGGTCCACGGCTGCGCCCAGGGCCGGGTTGGCGCTGATGCCCGAGTAGCCGTCCGAGCCGCCGCACTGCAGGCCGATCGTGATGTGCGAAGCGCTGCAGGGTTCGCGCCGGACAGCATTGGCTTGCGGCAGCATGCCATCGACCAGCGCGATGCCCTTTTGCACCGTCTTGTGGGTGCCGCCGGTGTCCTGGATGTTGAAGACCTTGAGCGTGTCGCCTTCGCGCAGGCTGCTGTGCGCAAGCCAGGCGTTGATCTGGTTGGCCTCGCAGCCCAGGCCCACCACCAGCACGCCCCAGAAGTTGACGTGCGTGGCGTAGCCGGCCAGCGTGCGCTCCAGAAGCTGCATGCCTGCGCCTTCGGTGGCCATGCCGCAGCCGGTGCCGTGGGTGAGGGCCACCACGCCGTCGACATGGGGAAAAGCGGCCAGCGCGGCCGGATTGCTTTGGCGTGAGAAATGATCGGCGATCGCGCGGGCGGCGGTTGCCGAGCAGTTCACGCTGGACAGAATGCCGATGTAGTTTCGGGTGGCCACCCGCCCATCGGAGCGCTTGATGCCCATGAAGGTGGCCTCGCGGCGCGGCGCATCGGGCTTGACGTCGGCGCCGAAAGCGTAGTCGCGCTCGAAATCGCCCATCGCAAGGTTGTGCGTGTGCACGTGTTCGCCGGCCGCGATGGGGCGGCTGGCGAATCCGATGATCTGGTTGTAGCGGCGCACCGCTTCGCCTTGGGCGATCGCCCGGGCCGCGACCTTGTGCCCGGCCGGGACCAGGCCCTTGACCACCACGTTCTCGGCGGCGGTGCCGCCGACAAGCTGGGTGCGGGCGATCAGGACGTCGTCCTGGGGATGCAGGCGGATGAAGGGAATCATGAACGAGTGAGCTCAGGAAAGAAAGGAAGTTCGGGTCAGTTCGGGACAGAGCTGAAGATCTGTCCCGCAAGGCATCAGAAGAACATCTTCGGCAACCACAGCACCAGCTTCGGGATGTAGGTGATGATCACCAGCGACGCCAGGAGCGGCACCAGCCATGGCAGGATGGCGATGGTGGTGCGTTCCACCGACAGCTTGGCCACGCGCGCAAGCACGAACAGCACCATTCCCATCGGCGGATGCAGCAGCCCGATCATCAGGTTGAGCACCATCACCAGGCCGAAGTGGACCAGGTCGATCCCCAGTTTCTGGCAGATCGGCACCAGGATCGGCACCAGGATGGTGATGGCGGCGGTGGGTTCCAGGAAGCAGCCGACGAACAGCATCAGCAGGTTGGCCAGCAGCAGGAACACCCACGGCGAATTGGTGAAGCCCAGCACCCACGACGAGATGGCGGCCGTGACGCCGGTGGCAGTCAGCATCCAGCCGAAGATGCTGGCAGCGGCGACGATGAAGAGCACCGTGGAAGTGGTCTCCACTGTGTCGAGGCAGACCTTGACGAAGGTCTTCCAGCTCAGCGTCTTGTACCAGGCCAGGCCCAGCACCATGGCCCAGACGCAGGCCGCGATGGCGCCTTCGGTCGGCGTGAACAATCCGGTGGTCATGCCGCCGATCAGCAGCACGGGGGTCATGATCGGCAAGACGGCCTGGAACTTGAAGACCTTGTCCATGCCGAACAGGAGCACCAGGCCGGCCGCCACCGTGGCCTGGGCCGGCAGGCCGGCCTTGTCCACCAGCAGCCACAGCGCCAGCGGCCAGCCGAGCACGACGGCGGTTTCGGCCAGGGCCTTGATCACCCGCGGCCAATGGAACGGAACGTCGGAACCCCAGCCGTTCTTGTGCGCGTAAAAGGCCACCGTGAGCATCATCAGCACCGCCATCAGCAGGCCTGGCAGGATGCCAGCGAGGAACAGGGCGCCCACGCTGACGTTGGCCATCATTCCGTAGATCACGAACGGCAGGCTCGGCGGGATGATCGGGCCCAGTGTGGCCGACGCGGCCGTCACGCCCACGGAAAATTCCGTGCTGTAGCCGTGGTCCTGCATGGCCTTGATCTCGATCGTGCCCAGGCCCGCGGCATCGGCGATCGCCGTCCCGCTCATGCCGGCGAAGATCACCGAGCCCACGATGTTCACGTGGCCGAGGCCGCCCTTGAGCCAGCCCACCAGCGCCAGCGCGAAGTTGTAGATGCGGTTGGTGATGCCGGCATTGTTCATCAGGTTGCCGGCCAGGATGAAGAAGGGCACGGCCAGCAGCGGAAAGCTGTCGATGCCGCTGACCATCCGGTGGATGACGACGAACGGCGGCGTGGTCTGGTCCCAGAACAGGTAGATCAGGGAAGAGCCGGCCATGGCGATGGCCACCGGCAGGCCGCTGGCCATCAGGAACAGGAAGATGATCTTGAGCATGTTGTCTTCAGCGGGCCGTCATGCCCGGTCTTCCATGGTGGACTCGGGCCGTTCCAGCACCGTGTAGCCGCGCCGCAGGTGCACGCGCATCACCCAGATCGAGCGCATGAACATCATGGCGAAGCCGACCAGGCAGACGCCGTACACCAGGTTCATCGGCAGGTCGACGATGGTCATGCGGGCATTGCCCAGCTTCATCATCATTTCGATCGTGAGCACGACGGCGGTGGCGAAGAACGCGATGCGCAGCACATCCACGATCCGCCCCAGCCACAGGGCCATGGCGTGCGGCATGTGGCGGTAGAAGAAGTCCACCTGGATGTGGTTGTTCTTGGCCACGCCGATGGTGGCGCCGATGAACACGGTTGCGATCAACAGGTAGCGTGCGATCTCCTCGGTCCAGGCCGCGGAATCGTTCAGGACGTATCGCGTGACGAACTGGTAGAGCACGGTGAGGCCGAGCACCCAGAAGAAGCCCAGCGCGATCCAGGCCTCGGTCGTCGTGCCGGACAGATCCACCGCCTCGTCCTGCGCGTGGAACTGGCCGTCATCGCCCATCACGTGGGGCAGGTCTTCCAATGCTTGCATCTGCTGGTTCCGTTTCGTCCTGGACTTGTCAAGGAAGGGGGCCTGCCGGCGATCCGGCAGGCCCCTCATGCGGTTACTTGATGTTGATGATGCGGTCGTAATCCGACTGGCGGTAGCCCTGGTCGGCAGGCTTGGTGTTCTTGAGCACGGCCTCGCGGAACGCGTTCTTGTCCACGACGATCACGTTGTTGCCCTTCTTCTTGAACTCCTCGGTAAGACGAATTTCAGACGCGATGATTTCGCGGCCGGTTTTCTCGGCGGCTTCCTGCATCACCTCGGTGAAGATCTTCCTGTCGGCATCGCTCAGCTTGGACCACAACTGGCC
>JAAOZX010000016.1 GCA_012274225.1 Comamonadaceae bacterium
AGGCTTTGCATCCCGCAGGGCGCACGTTGGGCCGCACTTCCAGCACCCAACGCAAGTTAAAACATTCAAGGAAACTGCAATGACCGCTTTGAACAAGGCCGAAGTCGTAAAGGCCAACGCGCGCGGCGCGAACGACACGGGCAGCCCGGAAGTGCAAGTCGCACTGCTGACGGCCCGCATCAACGAACTCACTCCCCACTTCAAGACCCACGCCAAGGACCACCATGGCCGGCGCGGCCTGCTGCGCATGGTGAACCGCCGCAAGAGCCTGCTGGCGTATCTCAAGAACAAGGATGCCGAGCGCTACACGGCGCTGATCGGCAAGCTGGGCCTGCGCAAGTAAGCGGGACGGAATTGCCAGGGCGCCTGAGTTAGTTCACCGCTAGCTCAGGCGCTTTGTACTTCGGAGACGGCAAGACGAATGCGCGCTGTGTCATTCCACCAGGGGCCTTCAGGCAAGGCTGCTGCTGGAATGGCATCGTGTTCGACACCGCCATCCTCTCCGGGCAGAAAGCGCAGCCTGATGCGCTCTTAGTCAGTTGGTGACACAGCAGATTGCCGGGCAATCCTGATCCGTCCCACAAAGTCAGAACGAGAGATCAACATGAGCATTTTCAACAAAGTCACCAAGACCTTCCAGTGGGGCTCCCACACCGTCACCCTGGAAACCGGCGAGATCGCCCGCCAGTCCGGCGGGGCCGTCGTCGTCAACATCGACGATACCGTGGTGCTGGCCACCGTGGTGGCGTCCAAGGGCGCCAAGGCCGGCCAGGACTTCTTCCCGCTCACGGTCGACTACATCGAGAAGACCTATGCCGCCGGCAAGATTCCCGGCAGCTTCTTCAAGCGTGAAGCCAAGCCCAGCGAGCACGAGACCCTTACTTCGCGCCTGATCGATCGTCCGATCCGTCCGCTGTTCCCCGAAGGCTTCTTCAATGAAGTGCACGTGGTCATCCACACCCTGTCGCTCAATCCCGAGGTCGATGCCGACATCGCGGCCATGATCGGCACTTCGGCCGCGCTGGCGATCTCCGGCATCCCGTTTGCCGGCCCGATCGGCGCCGCCCGCGTCGGCTATGTCGCCGGCGAGTACGTTCTCAATCCCGGGCAGACCGCGCGCAAGCTGTCCGACCTGGACCTGATCGTCGCCGGCACCGAGTCCGCCGTGCTGATGGTGGAGTCCGAGGCCCAGCAGCTGTCCGAGGAAATCATGCTCGGCGCCGTGGTGTTCGGCCACGACCAGGCCAAGGTCGCGATCAACGCCATCCACGAGCTGGTGCGCGACGCCGGCAAACCGGTGTGGGACTGGAAGGCCCCGCCCAAGGACGACGTGCTGATCGCCAAGGTGGTGGCGCTGGCTGAAGAAAAGCTGCGTGCCGCCTACCAGATGCGCAGCAAACAGGCCCGCACCCACGCCACTCGCGAGGTCTACACCTGGACGATGATGGGCCTGAAGGCCGAAGGCGTCGAGTTCGAGAGCGTGGCCGTGGAGAACATGCTGTTCGACATCGAAGCCAGGATCGTGCGCAGCCAGATCCTGTCCGGCGAGCCGCGCATCGACGGCCGCGACACCCGCACCGTGCGCCCGATCGAGATCCGCACCGGCGCGCTGCCGCGCACCCACGGCTCGGCGCTGTTCACCCGCGGCGAAACCCAGGCGCTGGTCGTGACCACGCTGGGCACCGAGCGCGACGCGCAACGCATCGACGCGCTGATGGGCGAGTACGAAGACCGCTTCATGTTCCACTACAACATGCCTCCCTTCGCCACCGGCGAAGTGGGCCGCATGGGTTCGACCAAGCGCCGCGAGATCGGCCACGGGCGGCTGGCCAAGCGGGCGCTGCTGGCCTGTCTGCCGAGCAAGGACGAGTTTCCCTATACCATGCGTGTCGTGTCCGAGATCACCGAGTCCAACGGCTCGTCGTCGATGGCCTCGGTCTGCGGCGGCTGCCTGTCGCTGATGGACGCCGGCGTGCCGATGAAGGCGCACGTGGCCGGCATCGCCATGGGCCTGATCAAGGAAGGCAACCGCTTCGCGGTGCTCACCGACATCCTGGGCGACGAGGACCACCTCGGCGACATGGACTTCAAGGTGGCCGGCACCACCAACGGCATCACCGCGCTGCAGATGGACATCAAGATCCAGGGCATCACCCGCGAAATCATGCAGGTGGCCCTGGCGCAGGCCAAGGAAGCGCGGATGCACATCCTGGGCAAGATGCAGGAAGCGCTGGGCCAGGCCAAGACCGAGGTCAGCACCTTCGCGCCGCGCCTGTTCACGATGAAGATCAACCCCGAGAAGATCCGCGACGTGATCGGCAAGGGTGGCTCGGTGATCCGTGCGCTCACCGACGAGTTCGGCTGCCAGATCAACATCGAGGAAGACGGCACCATCACCATCGCCTCGACCGATCCGGCCAAGGCCGAGGAGGCCAGGAAGCGCATCGAGCAGATCACTGCCGAAGTGGAGATCGGCAAGGTCTACGAAGGCCCGATCACCAAGATCCTGGACTTCGGCGCGCTGGTCAACCTGCTGCCCGGCAAGGACGGCCTGTTGCACATCAGCCAGATCGCCCACGAGCGGGTCGAGAAGGTCAGCGACTACCTGAGCGAAGGCCAGATCGTGCGCGTCAAGGTGCTCGAGACCGACGAGAAGGGCCGCGTCAAGCTGTCGATGAAGGCCTTGCTCGATCGCCCCGCCGGCATGGAGCAGCGCGACGACCGTCCGCCGCGCCCGCCGCGTGACGACCGCGGTTTCCGTGAATCCCGCGAGCCGCGCGAGGCCCGCGATCAGCGCGAACCCCGCGAGCCGCGTGAACCGCGCGAGGCCCGTGAGCCGCGCGAACCGCAGCAGCAGAACCCGCAGCAAGCCCCGGTCGACGACCAGGTCTGAAGCATTCTCGGTTGGACCGCGGCGCGGCCTTTTGCGGGCGCGCCGCAGCCGGAGAAGACCATGAAAGCCGTTGAAATCAGCGCCTTTGGCAAGCCCGACGTTCTGCGTCTGGGCGAGCGGCCCGACCCCGTCGCGGGGCCGGGCGAACTGTTGATTCGTGTCGCCGCCAGCGGCGTGAACCGGCCGGACGTGCTCCAGCGCACCGGAAACTACCCGGTGCCGCCGGGCGCGTCGGACATCCCCGGCCTGGAAGTCGCGGGCGAGATCGTCTCGGGCGACGCGCAGGCGATGGCGCAGTCCGGCCTGAAGGTCGGCGATCGCGTTTGCGCCCTGGTGGCCGGTGGCGGTTACGCGCAGCTTTGCGTGGCGCCCGTGGGCCAGTGCCTGCCGGTGCCTCAGGGCCTCACCGACATCGAAGCGGCCTCTCTGCCGGAGACCTTTTTCACCGTCTGGAGCAACGTGTTCGACCGCGTCAAGCTGCAGCCGGGCGAGACCCTGCTGGTGCAGGGCGGGACCAGCGGCATCGGCGTCACCGCGATCCAGTTGGCCAAGGCATTGGGATCCAAAGTCATCGCCACGGCCGGCAGCGACGCAAAGGTCAATGCGTGCATCCAGCTCGGGGCCGACCACGCGATCAACTACAAGACGCAGGACTTTGCCGAGGAAGCGAAGAAGCTCACCGGTGGCGCCGGGGTCAACGTGATCCTGGACATGGTCGCCGGCGCCTACGCCGCGCGCGAGGTGGAGTGCCTGGCCGAAGACGGCCGGCTGGTCATCATCGCCGTGCAGGGCGGCGTGAAGAGCGAATTCAATGCCGGGGTGGTGCTGCGCAAGCGGCTCATGATCACCGGCTCGACGCTGCGGCCGCGGCCGGTGGCGTTCAAGGCCGCGATCGCCCAGGCCCTGCGCGCCAAGGTCTGGCCGCTGCTGGCCAGCGGCGCCATCAAGCCGGTGATCCACAGCACCTTCCCGGCGGCCGATGCGGCCAAGGCGCATGTACTCATGGAATCGAACCAGCACATCGGCAAGATCGTGCTGACCTGGGGGCAGGCCGCATGAAAAAACTGATCGCCGGCAACTGGAAGATGAACGGCAGCCTCGCTGCCAACGACGCGCTGGTGCGCGAGCTGGTCCGCGGACTGGATGGCAACGCCGGCTGCACCGTGGCGGTCTGCGTGCCCGCGCCTTACCTCGCTCAGGTCCAGGCGCTGCGTGCGGGCACGCCGCTGGAGCTCGGTGCCCAGGACGTCTCCGAGCAGGCCGAAGGCGCGTACACCGGTGAGGTGTCGGCCGCCATGCTCAAGGAGTTCGGCGTGCGCTACGTGATCATCGGTCACTCCGAGCGCCGCCAATACCACGGCGAAACCGACGCTGTCGTGGCGGACAAGACCAAAGCCGCGCTCGCGGCAGGGATCACCCCGATCGTCTGCGTCGGCGAGACCTTGGTCCAGCGGGACGCCGGCCGGACGGTGGACATCGTCAAACGGCAGATGGCGGCCGTCATCCACACCAACGGCCACTGCATCAGCGAAATCGTGGTCGCTTACGAGCCGGTCTGGGCCATCGGGACCGGCAAGACCGCATCGCCGGACGAGGTGCAGCAGGTACACGCCGTGCTGCGCGCACAGCTCAAGGCGGCCACGTCGCACGCCGACCGCGTCCGCATTCTCTACGGCGGCAGCATGAACGCGGCCAACGCGGCGTCGCTGCTGGCCCAACCCGACATCGACGGCGGGCTGATCGGCGGCGCGTCGCTCAAGGCCCCCGATTTCCTGCAGATCGTCCGCGCGGCGCGCTGATGCACGCAGCCATAAGCACCAGGAGTTGAACCTCTCATGAATTTTGTCCTTACCGCGATCCTCGCCGTGCAGATGCTGACGGCGCTTTCGATGATCGGCCTGATCCTGGTCCAGCACGGAAAGGGCGCCGACATGGGCGCCGCTTTCGGCAGTGGCAGCTCGGGCAGCCTGTTCGGTGCCAGCGGCAGCGCCAACTTCCTGTCGCGCACCACCGCTGTGCTCGCGGCGGTGTTCTTCGCCTGCACCTTGCTGCTGGCCTATTTCGGCAACCTGCGCGCGCCCGAGTCGGGCAGCGTGCTCGAACGCGCCGCGGTCACGGCCCCGGCGCCGGCGGCTTCGGGCGCAGCCGCCCAGATTCCGGCCACCGCAGCACCCGCGCCGGCACCTTCCACGGCGGTCGTGCCGCCAGCGCCCGCCGCGTCCGGCGCCGCGCAGATACCGGCCCGCTGAAGTTCAATCGCTCCGCCGTGCGCGAGCCGTCGCGCGGCGTTGCTCGTGGCGGCTATTTCCCACTTTGCGATTGATGTGGCGCAACTGGACCGTGTAAGTTTCGCGTTGATTTCAGGGTAAACTCTGAGCCTGACCGGACGGTAAAAAAACAGGCTTTCCTCGGGTCTGTCCGGGCAGAAACCGCCGTCGTGGTGAAATTGGTAGACACGCTATCTTGAGGGGGTAGTGGCGAAAGCTGTGCGAGTTCGAGTCTCGCCGACGGCACCAACAAGAACAGCCTGCCGGGCACGGATCGGCCGGCAAAAAAGAGCGGACGCAGACTCAAGATGAATCTTGACCAGTATCTCCCTGTCCTCCTGTTTCTCCTGGTTGGCCTCGGCGTCGGCGTGGCGCCCATGGCGATGGGTTGGTTGTTCAGCTCCATCCTCGGCTTCCAGCGGCCCGATGCGGCCAAGAATTCCCCCTACGAGTGCGGCTTCGATGCGTTCGACGACGCGCGCATGAAGTTCGACGTGCGCTACTACCTCGTCGCCATCCTGTTCATCCTGTTCGACCTGGAGATCGCCTTCCTGTTTCCCTGGGCCGTCTCGCTCAAGGACATCGGCCCGCTGGGCTTCTGGTCGGTGATGGTGTTCCTGGCGATCCTGGTCGTGGGTTTCGTGTACGAATGGAAGAAGGGCGCGCTCGACTGGGAGTGAAGTCCCGGCCCACGCGTTTGCCCCAAGGAAACATCTAGGAATCAGCGGTTATGGCAAACGAAGACGTTGTAAACCCCCCCGGCAGAGGCCTTCTCGACAAGGGCATGGTCACGACGACCGTGGACCTGGTCATCAACTGGGCCAAGACCGGATCGCTCTGGCCGATGACGTTCGGCCTCGCCTGCTGCGCCGTCGAGATGATGCATGCCGGCGCCGCGCGCTACGACATCGACCGCTTCGGCATGCTGTTTCGGCCCAGCCCGCGCCAGTCCGACCTGATGATCGTCGCGGGCACGCTGTGCAACAAGATGGCCCCGGCGCTGCGCCGCGTGTACGACCAGATGGCCGAGCCGCGCTGGGTCATCTCCATGGGAACCTGCGCCAACGGCGGCGGTTACTACCACTACAGCTACTCGGTGGTGCGGGGCTGCGACCGCATCGTCCCCGTCGACGTCTATGTGCCGGGCTGCCCGCCGACCGCCGAGGCGCTGCTGTACGGGATCATCCAGCTGCAGCAGAAGATCCGCCGCACGCAGACCATCGCCCGGGCCTGAAGGAATCACGATGACCCTCTTCGCCGTCGACCCGCAAGCCCTGAAGGAAACGCTGGCCAGCACGCTCGGGACATTTGCCAAGAGCATAGACCTCAAGCTCGGCGAGCTCACCGTGGTGGTGGGCGCCGCTGATTACCTGAAAGCCGCCAGGCTGTTGCGCGATTCGCCGGGCTGCCAGTTCGAGCAACTGGTCGACCTGTGCGGCGTCGACTACAGCGAATACGGCATGGGCGGCTGGGAGGGCCCGCGCTACTGCGCGGTCTCGCACCTGCTCTCGGTCAGCCTGAACCAGCGCGTGCGGCTGAAGGTGTTCGCGCCGGACGACGACATGCCGTTGCTGGATTCGCTGACCAGCCTGTGGAGCTCGGCGAACTGGTTCGAGCGCGAGGCGTTCGACCTGTATGGCGTGATCTTCGAAGGCCATCCGGACCTGCGACGCATCCTCACCGACTACGGGTTCATCGGCCATCCGTTCCGCAAGGACTTTCCGATGGAAGGCCATGTCGAGATGCGCTACGACGCCGAGCGCCGGCGCGTGATCTACCAGCCGGTGACGATCGAGCCGCGCGAGATCACGCCGCGCATCATCCGCGAAGAAAACTACGGCGGCCTGCAATAGGTTTGACCATGGCAGAAATCAAGAACTACACCCTGAACTTCGGCCCGCAGCACCCGGCCGCGCATGGCGTGCTGCGCCTGGTGCTCGAGCTCGATGGCGAAGTGATCCAGCGCGCCGACCCGCACATCGGCATGCTGCACCGGGCGACCGAGAAGCTGGCCGAAACCAAGACCTACATCCAGGCGCTGCCCTACATGGACCGGCTGGATTACATGTCGATGATGTGCAACGAGCACGCCTACTGCCTGGCCGTGGAGAAGATGCTGGACATCGAGGTTCCGATCCGCGCCCAGTACATCCGCGTGATGTTTGCCGAGATCACGCGCGTCCTGAACCACTTGCTGTGGCTGGGCGCCTCCGGGCTGGACTGCGGCGCCATGAACGTGCTGCTGTACTGCTTTCGCGAACGCGAAGACCTGTTCGACGTGTATGAGGCGGCGTCCGGCGCCCGGATGCACGCGGCCTATTTCCGTCCGGGTGGCGTCTACCGCGACCTGCCCGACACCATGCCGCAGTACAAGGTCAACAAGATCCGCAACGAGCGCGCGGTGCGCCAGCTCAACGACAACCGCCAGGGCACGCTGCTCGATTTCATCGACGACTTCACCAAGCGCTTCCCGCACTACATCGACGAATACGAGACCCTGCTCACCGAGAACCGCATCTGGAAGCAGCGCATGGTGGGCATCGGAGTGGTCTCGCCGGAGCGGGCCCTGAGCATGGGATTCACCGGTCCGATGCTGCGCGGCTCGGGCTTCGCATGGGACCTGCGCAAGAAGCAGCCGTACGACGCGTACGCGCAGATGGATTTCGACATCCCGATCGGCAAGACCGGCGACTGCTACGACCGCTACCTGGTGCGGGTCGAAGAGCTGCGCCAGTCCAACCGCATCATCAAGCAGTGCGTGGACTGGCTGAAGGTGAATCCGGGACCGGTCATCACCGACAACCACAAGGTTGCGCCGCCCAGCCGCGAATCCATGAAGTCCAACATGGAGGAACTGATCCACCACTTCAAGCTCTTCTCGGAGGGCTTTCGCGTGCCCGAGGGCGAAGCGTATGCGGCCGTCGAGCATCCCAAGGGCGAGTTCGGGATCTATTTCGTCAGCGACGGCGCCAACAAGCCCTACCGCATGAAGATCCGGCCGCCGGGGTTCGTGCACCTGTCCGCCATGGACGAGATGGCGCGCGGCCACATGATCGCCGACGCCGTGGCGGTGATCGGCACCTTGGACATCGTGTTCGGAGAAATTGACCGATGAGTTCGGAACCCAACAGAGAACCCGCGCCGGCATTGTCGGCGGCGACCCGCGCGCTTTTCGATCGCGAGATCGCCAAGTACCCGGCGGACCAGAAGCAATCGGCCGTGATGGCGTGCCTGCGCATCCTGCAGGCCGAGCGCGGCTACATCAACCTGGCCACCGAGGAGCAGGTCGCCCAGTACCTCGGCATGCCGCCGATCGCGGTGCACGAGGTCACGACCTTCTACAACATGTACAACCAGCGGCCGGTCGGTCGCTACAAGCTCAACGTCTGCACCAACCTGCCGTGCCAGTTGCGTGACGGCGCCCGCGCGCTGCGCCACCTCGAGCACCGGCTGGGCATCAAGATGGGCGAAACCACGTCGGACGGCCTGTTCACCCTGCAGCAGGCGGAGTGCCTGGGCGCCTGCGCCGACTCGCCGGTGATGCTGGTCAACGACAGCACCATGTGCAGCTTCATGAGCAACGACAAGCTGGATCAGTTGATCGAGGGCTTGCGCGCCGCGGGTGTTTCCGAATCCAAGGCGGGCCAGCTATGAACGCGCAACAAGTGCTCTCGCAGTTCCAGGCCAACGGCGTGCAGACCTGCTTTCACGGCCGCCACATCAATCCGCAGATCTACAAGGACCTCGACGGCACCAACTGGCGGCTGAAGGACTACGAGCAGCGCGGCGGTTATTCGGCGCTGCGCAAGATCCTGGGGAAATCGCAAGGAGCCGCGAGCGGCTCGGGCGGCGGCGACCCGATGACACCGGAACAGGTGACGCAGACCGTCAAGGATTCGGCGTTGCGCGGACGCGGGGGCGCGGGCTTTCCGACCGGGCTGAAGTGGAGCTTCATGCCGAAGAACTACGCCGGGGCCAAGTACCTGGTGTGCAACTCGGACGAGGGCGAGCCGGGCACCTGCAAGGACCGCGACATCCTGCAGTTCAATCCGCACATCGTGATCGAGGGCATGATCATCGCGGCCTACGCGATGGGCATCGCCGTCGGCTACAACTACATCCACGGCGAGATCTTCCAGACCTACGACCGGTTCGAGGAAGCGCTGGCAGAGGCGAGGGCGGCCGGCTTGCTCGGCGACGGCATCCTGGGTTCGGGCTTCAATTTCCAGCTTCATGCCTGCCATGGCTGGGGCGCCTACATCTGCGGCGAGGAAACCGCGCTGCTCGAATCCGTCGAAGGCAAGAAGGGCCAGCCGCGCTACAAGCCGCCGTTCCCGGCCAGCTACGGCCTGTACGGCAAGCCGACCACCATCAACAACACCGAGACTTTCGCCGCGGTGCCCTGGATCATCAACCACGGCGCGCAGGCCTATGTCGAGTGCGGCAAGCCGAACAACGGCGGCACCAAGATCTATTCGGTGTCCGGCGACGTCGAGCTGCCCGGCAACTACGAGGTGCCGATGGGCACGCCGTTCGGCACGCTGCTGGAGCTGGCGGGTGGCGTGCGCAAGGGCCGCAAGCTCAAGGCCGTGATCCCGGGCGGATCGTCCTCGCCGGTGCTGCCGGCCGACATCATGATGGGCTGCACGATGGACTACGACTCCATCGCCAAGGCCGGCTCGATGCTGGGCTCCGGGGCCGTGATCGTGATGGACGATACGCGCAGCATGGTCGAATCGCTCAAGCGCCTGTCGTACTTCTACATGCACGAGTCCTGCGGCCAGTGCACGCCGTGCCGCGAGGGCACGGGCTGGCTCTGGCGCGTGGTCGACCGGATCGACAACGGGCACGGCAAGCCCAGCGACCTGGCACTGCTCGATTCGGTGGCCGACAACATCATGGGCCGCACCATCTGCGCGCTCGGCGACGCGGCGGCGATGCCGGTGCGCGCCATGCTCAAGCATTTCCGCCACGAGTTCGAGGCCAAGATCGGGCGCCCGAACCTCCCTGCCGCGGGTGGCGCGCAGCCGGTTTCGGCCGGCGCGCGGGGCTGATCGGAACACAAAACTATGATTGAGATTGAACTCGACGGTCAGAAGGTGGAGATCACCGAGGGCAGCATGATCATGCATGCGGCCGACAAGGCGGGCACCTACATCCCGCACTTCTGCTATCACAAGAAGCTGTCCATCGCGGCCAACTGCCGCATGTGCCTGGTCGAGGTCGAGAAAGCGCCCAAGCCGATGCCGGCGTGCGCCACGCCCGTCGCCAAGGGCATGATCGTCCGCACCAAGAGCGACAAGGCCCTGAAGGCCCAGCAGTCGGTGATGGAGTTCCTCCTGATCAATCACCCGCTGGACTGCCCGATCTGCGACCAGGGCGGCGAGTGCCAGCTGCAGGATCTGGCCGTCGGCTACGGCGCCGGCGCGTCGCGCTATGAAGAGGAAAAGCGTGTCGTGCTGCACAAGGACGTCGGCCCGCTGATCTCGATGGAAGAAATGAGCCGCTGCATCCACTGCACCCGCTGCGTGCGCTTCGGCCAGGAGCTGGCCGGGGTGATGGAGCTGGGAATGATCCACCGCGGTGAGCATTCCGAGATCACCACCGTGCTGGGCGACACCATCGACTCCGAGGTGTCCGGCAACATGATCGACCTGTGTCCGGTCGGCGCGCTGACCAGCAAGCCGTTCCGCTACCAGGCCCGCAACTGGGAGCTGTCGCGCCGCAGGTCGGTCAGCCCGCACGACTCCACCGGTGCCAACCTGATCGTCCAGGTCAAGAACAACAAGGTCATGCGGGTCCTGCCGTTCGAGAACGAGGAGGTCAACGAATGCTGGTTGGCGGACCGTGACCGCTTCTCGTATGAAGCGCTGAACTTCGGGGAGCGCCTGACCCAGCCGATGATCAAGCACGGCGGAGAATGGAAACCGGTCGACTGGCAGACGGCGCTGGAATACGTGGCCAATGGCCTGCGCCAGATCAAGGCCGATCACGGGGCGCAAAGCATTGGCGCGCTGGTCAGCCCCCACAGCACCGTCGAAGAGCTGTACCTGGCCGGCGCCCTGGTGCGCGGCTTGGGCAGCGAGAACATCGACTACCGCCTGCGCAACGCGCAATTCGCCCAGGCCGAAGGGGTCCGCTGGCTGGGCACCTCGATCGCGTCGCTGTCGAACCTGCAGGGCGTGCTGGTGGTGGGCTCCAACCTGCGCAAGGACCACCCGCTGTTCGCCATGCGAGTCCGCGCCGCGGCACGCAAGGGCGCCGTCGTGTCCGTGATCAACGATACGGCCAACGACTGGGCCATGCCCGTTGCCGCCTCAGTGGTCGCGCCGGCCGCCAACTGGCTGCAGTCGCTGGCCGACGTGGCCGCCGCGGTGGCCGCCGCCAAGGGCAGTGCGGCTCCCGCCAAGGGCAACGCGACCGATGCCGCCAAGACGATCGCCCAGTCGCTGATCGCCGGCGAACGCAAGGCCATCCTGCTGGGCAGCGCGGCCGCGCACCATGCCAGCGCCGCGTCGCTGCTGGCCCTGGCCAACTGGATTGGCGCGCAGACCGGCGCCAGCGTCGGCTACCTGACGGAGGCGGCCAACACGGTTGGCGCGCAGCTGGTCGGCGCGCTGCCGGGGCCCAAGGGCCTGAACGCCGCTCAGATGCTGGCCGGCTCGCTCAAGGCCGTCATCCTGCTGAATAACGAGCCGGTGTTCGACTCGGCCGCCGGCCCCAACGCCGTCGCCGGGCTCGCCAAGACGGACATGGTCGTGAGCCTGAGCCCATTCAAGGCCAACATGGACATCGCCGACGTGATGCTGCCGATCGCGCCATGGACCGAAACCCCCGGCACCTTCGTCAACGCCGAGGGCCGGGTGCAGAGCTTCCACGCCGTGGTCAAGGCGGCCGGCGAGGCCCGGCCGGCCTGGAAGGTGATCCGCGTGATCGCCAACCTGCTGGGACTGCCCGGCTTCGGCTTCGAGTCGGCCCAGGAAGTTCTCACCGCCGCGCGCGGCGCCCAGGATGCCCAGGCCAGCCTGGTGCAGGGCGGGAAATTGAGCAACGCGACCTCCGCTGCAATCGACGGATCCGTCACGGCGGGCCAACCGGTGTCGGCTGCGATCTACCGGCTCGACGGCATCGTGCGCCGGGCACCGTCACTGCAGCTCACCGCCGACGGCCGGCTCGCCAACGTTCGAGAGGAGACGCCAGCATGATCGACCAGATCTGGGGCCTGGGTAACGGCCTGATCGCAGCGCCGTGGTGGACCGGCATGGGCTGGCCGGTGATATGGACGCTGGTCAAGATCGTCATCGTGGTGGCGCCGCTGATGGGCGCCGTGGCCTACCTCACGCTGTGGGAGCGCAAGGCGATCGGCTTCACGCAGATCCGCATCGGTCCCAACCGCATCGGCCCTTCGGGCCTGCTGCAGCCGATCGCCGACGCGGTCAAGTTGATGACCAAGGAACTGATCCTGCCGACGGTCGCCAACAAGGGACTGTTCTACGTCGGTCCGCTGATGACGATCACGCCGGCGCTGGTCGCCTGGGTCGTGATCCCGTTCGGCCCGGAAATCGCGTTGTCCAACATCAACGCCGGGCTGCTGTTCCTGATGGCGATCACCTCGATGGAGGTCTACGGCGTGATCATCGCCGGCTGGTCGTCCAATTCCAAGTACGCCCTGATGGGCGCGCTGCGCGCCTCGGCCCAGATGGTGAGCTACGAGATCGCCATGGGTTTCTGCCTGGTGGTGGTACTGATGGTCGCCGGCAGCATGAACATGACCGACATCGTCATGAGCCAGGGCCGCGGCATCGGCGTGTCCAACGGCATGAACTTCCTGTCCTGGAACTGGCTGCCGCTGCTGCCGATCTTCGTCGTCTACTTCATCTCCGGGCTGGCCGAGACCAATCGGCATCCGTTCGACGTGGTCGAGGGCGAATCCGAGATCGTCGCGGGCCACATGATCGAGTACTCGGGCATGAGCTTCGGCCTGTTCTTCCTGGCTGAATACGCCAACATGTGGCTGGTCTCGATCCTGGCCGTCACCCTGTTCCTGGGCGGCTGGCTGCCGCCGTTCGAGTTCCTGTCCTTCATTCCCGGCTGGATCTGGCTGGGCATCAAGACCTTCATGGCCGTCACGATGTTCCTCTGGGTCCGCGCCTCGTTCCCGCGGTTCCGCTACGACCAGATCATGCGGTTGGGCTGGAAGATCTTCATCCCGGTCACGCTGGTCTGGCTGATCGTGGTGGGCGCCTGGATGCAGACCCCCTACAACATCTGGAAGTAGATCGGAGAAGTACCCCGCCATGTCTACCCATACCACCACCACCCCGAACACGCCGTTCTCGCTGAAGGACTTTTTGTCCAGCTTCATGCTGATCGAATTGTTCAAGGGACTGGCCGTCACCGGCAAGTACGCCTTCAGCCGCAAGATCACGGTGCAGTTCCCGGAAGAAAAGACGCCGCTGTCGCCGCGATTTCGCGGCCTCCATGCGCTGCGCCGCTACGAAAACGGCGAGGAGCGCTGCATCGCCTGCAAGCTGTGCGAGGCCGTCTGCCCGGCCCTGGCGATCACCATCGAGTCGGACCAGCGCGCCGACGGCACCCGCCGCACGACCCGCTACGACATCGACCTGAACAAGTGCATCTTCTGCGGCTTCTGCGAGGAAAGCTGCCCGGTCGACTCGATTGTCGAGACCCACATCCTGGAATACCACGGCGAAAAGCCCGGCGACCTGTATTTCACCAAGGACATGCTGCTGGCCGTGGGCGACCGCTACGAGGCCGAGATCGCCGCCAACAAGGCCGCGGACGCCAGGTACCGCTGAAGAAAACGCCGAGCCCAGAACAACGGAACCACCATGGATATCAGAACCGGCTTCTTCTACCTGTTCTCAGCGCTGCTGCTGTTTGCATCTTTCCGCGTGATCACCGCGCGCAACCCCGTGTTCGCGGCGCTGTTCCTGGTGCTGGCCTTCTTCCAGGCCGCGGCGATCTGGCTGCTGCTGCGGGCCGAGTTCCTGGCAATCACGCTGGTGCTGGTCTACGTCGGCGCCGTGATGGTGTTGTTCCTGTTCGTGGTGATGATGCTGGACATCGACGTCGACAGCCTGCGCGCCGGCTTCTGGAAGCATTTCCCGCTGGCGGCGAGCGTCGGCGTGCTGATCGCGCTGGAGATGGCGGCGGTGCTGATGGGGGGCTTTCGCATGGGCGAGGAGCCCGGCGCGGTGCCGGTCGCGGCGCAGGGTGCCGTGCAATTCTCCAACACCCGCGAACTGGGCAAGCTGCTGTACAGCCAGTACCTGTACCCGCTGGAAGTGGCGGCGGTGATCCTGCTGGTGGGCATCATCGCGGCCATCGCGCTGACGCTGCGCCAGCGCAAGGACAGCAAGTACACCGACCCGTCGCAGCAGGTGCGCGTGCACGCACGGGATCGCAAGAACCTGATCAAGATGCCGCCCACCACGGTGGCAACGCCCCGCGCGGGCGCCGCGGAGACCAAGGCATGACGCTCACCCTCGGACATTTCCTGGCGCTGGGCGCCATGCTGTTCAGCCTCTCGGTGATCGGCATCTTCCTGAACCGGCGCAACCTGATCGTGCTGCTGATGGCGATCGAGCTGATGCTGCTGGCCGTCAACATGAACTTCGTCGCGTTCTCCTATTACCTGGGCGACATGCACGGCCAGATCTTCGTGTTCTTCATCCTGACGGTGGCGGCCGCGGAGTCGGCTATCGGCCTGGCCATCCTGGTGCTGCTGTTCCGCAACAAGTCCAACCTCCTGGTCGACGAACTCAACACCCTCAAGGGCTGAGCACAACAACATGAGTCAAACGCTCAACACCACCACCCTGCTCATCGTCCCGCTGGCCCCGCTGGCGGCTTCGGTCCTGGTCGGCGTCTTCGGCACCACCTTCGGCGGCAACCTGATCGGGCGGCGGCTGTCGCACACCCTGTGCGTGCTGGGCGTGTTGGTGGCGTTCGTGCTCTCGGCCATGACGCTCAAGAGCGTGGCGATGGACGGCGCGCGGCTCAACGAGACCATCTACCAGTGGATGGTGGTGGGCTCGCTCAAGATGGAAGTGGGCTTCCTGATCGACGGCCTCACGGCCATGATGATGTGCGTGGTGACCTTCGTGTCGCTGATGGTGCACATCTACACCATCGGCTACATGGAAGAGGACGAGGGCTACAACCGCTTCTTCTCCTACATCTCGCTGTTCACCTTTTCGATGCTGATGCTGGTGATGAGCAACAACTTCCTGCAGCTGTTCTTCGGCTGGGAAGCGGTGGGCCTGGTCTCGTACCTGCTGATCGGCTTCTGGTACACCCGCCCGACGGCGATCTTCGCGAACCTGAAGGCCTTCATGGTCAACCGGGTCGGCGACTTCGGCTTCATCCTGGGCATCGGCCTGATCGTGGCCTACGCCGGCACGCTGAGCTACGCCGATGCCTTCGGCGCCGCCGGCTCGCTGGCCAAGCTCACCATGCCGGGCAGCAGCTGGCAATTGATCACCGTGATCTGCATCTGCCTGTTCATCGGCGCCATGGGTAAGAGCGCGCAGTTCCCGCTGCACGTCTGGCTGCCCGATTCGATGGAAGGCCCGACACCGATCTCCGCGCTGATCCACGCGGCGACCATGGTGACGGCCGGCATCTTCATGGTGGCGCGCATGTCGCCGCTGTTCGAGCTGAGCGACGTCGCGCTGTCCTTCGTCATGACCATCGGCGCGATCACGGCCCTGTTCATGGGCTTCCTGGGCATCATCCAGAACGACATCAAGCGGGTGGTGGCGTACTCCACCCTGTCGCAATTGGGATACATGACCGTGGCATTGGGTGCCTCGGCGTATTCCGTGGCCGTGTTCCACCTGATGACGCACGCCTTCTTCAAGGCCCTGCTGTTCCTGGCGGCCGGCTCGGTGATCATGGGCGTGCATCACAACCAGGACATCCGCTGGATGGGGGGCCTGCGCAAATACATGCCCATCACCTGGATCACCGCGCTGCTGGGGTCGCTGGCCCTGATCGGCACGCCGTTCTTCGCCGGCTTCTATTCCAAGGACAGCATCATCGAGGCGGTGCACTTCAGCCACATCCCGGGTTCGGAATTCGCCCATTTCGCGGTGCTGGCCGGTGTGTTCGTCACCGCCTTCTACTCGTTCCGGATGTACTTCCTGGTGTTCCACGGCAAGGAGCGATTCGACCAGAACCCGGATGCGCACCACGCGCATCCCGCCGACGAGGAACCCGATCCGCATGCCCATCACGACGACCATCACAAGCCGCACGAGTCGCCCTGGGTGGTGACGGTGCCGCTGGTGCTGCTGGCCATTCCCTCGGTCGTGATCGGCTACCTCACCATCGGTCCGATGCTGTTCAGCGACCTGCTCAAGGACTCGATCATTGTCGACAACGACAAGCACCAGGCCATGGCCGCCCTGGGGGAAGAATTCCACGGCGCGGTGCAAATGGCGCTGCACGGTTTCACCGCGCTGCCGTTCTGGCTGGCGCTGGCCGGCGTGGTCTCGGCCTGGTACATGTACCTGGTGAACCCGGCGCTGCCGGCGGCGATCAAGCGCCGGGCCATGCCGCTGTACACCCTGCTCGAGAACAAGTACTACATGGACTGGTTCAACGAGAACGTCATTGCCCGGGGCGCCCGCGGACTGGGCCGCAGCCTGTGGCATGGCGGGGACGAGGCGGTGATCGATGGCGCGATGGTCAACGGCAGCGCGCGCGGTGTGGCCTGGATTGCGGGGGTAGTGCGGTGGTTCCAGACCGGCTACATCTACCACTACGCGTTCGCGATGATCGTCGGCGTGTTCGTGCTGATGACGTGGTTCGTTTGGTTGAGCAGATAGATTCCACTGGGTAGCCGGTGTCAGCCCGGTGCCCGACTAAAAGAAACGACGGAAGAACAAAATGGGTTTCTTGAGCCTCGCCATCTGGACGCCGATCTTTTTCGGCGTTGTGCTGCTGGCCCTGGGACGCGACGACCAGGCGCGTACGGTGCGCTGGATCGCGTTGATCGGCGCGCTCGCGGGCCTGGCGGTGACGCTGCCTCTGTACGGGGCCTTCGACACCACCACCTCGGCGATGCAGTTCGTCGAGAAGGCCCCCTGGATCGCCCAGTTCAAGATCAACTACCACCTCGGCATCGACGGCATCTCGTTCTGGTTCGTGCTGCTCACCGCCTTCATCAACGTGGTGGTCATCATCGCCAGCTGGGAATCGATCACCGAGCGCGTCAACCAGTACATGGCCGCGTTCCTGATCCTGTCGGGACTGATGATCGGCGTGTTCTGCGCGCTCGACGGCATCCTCTTCTACACCTTCTTCGAGGCCACGCTGATCCCGATGTACCTGATCATCGGCGTCTGGGGCGGCCCCAACAAGATCTACGCGGCCTTCAAGTTCTTCCTGTACACGCTGCTGGGGTCGCTGTTGATGCTGATCGCGCTGCTGTTCCTGTACACCAAGTCCGGCGGCAGTTTCGACATCCTCACCTGGCACAAACTGCCGCTGACCATCTCGGCGCAGACGCTGCTCTTCTTCGCCTTCTTCGCGGCCTTCGCGGTGAAGGTGCCGATGTGGCCGGTGCACACCTGGCTGCCCGACGTGCACGTCGAGGCGCCCACGGGCGGTTCGGCGGTGCTGGCCGCCATCATGCTGAAGCTGGGGGCCTACGGTTTCCTGCGCTTCTCGTTGCCGATCACGCCGGACGCGTCGCACAAATGGGCCTGGCTGATGATCGGGCTGTCGCTGATCGCCGTCATCTACGTGGGCCTGGTCGCGATGGTGCAGCAGGACATGAAGAAGCTGGTGGCCTATTCATCGGTGGCGCACATGGGCTTCGTCACCCTGGGCTTTTTCATCTTCACCGACATCGGCATGGCCGGCGGCATCGTCCAGATGATCGCGCACGGCTTCGTTTCGGCTGCCATGTTCCTGTGCATCGGCGTGCTCTACGACCGCATGCATTCGCGCCAGATCGCGGCCTACGGCGGGGTGGTGAACACCATGCCCAATTTCACGGCCTTCGCGATGCTGTTCGCGATGGCCAACTGCGGGCTGCCGGCGACGGCCGGGTTCGTCGGCGAGTGGATGGTGATCCTGGGGGCCGTGAAGGCCGACTTCTGGCTCGGGCTGGCGGCCGCCTCCGCGCTGATCTGGGGCGCGGCGTATACCTTGTGGATGTTCAAGCGGGTGTACCTCGGGCCGGTGGCGAATGATCACGTGCGAAAACTCGTGGACATCAACAGCCGCGAATTCCTGATGCTCGGGCTGCTGGCGATCGCGGTACTCAGCATGGGCCTGTATCCCAAGCCGTTCACCGACATCATGAACGTCTCCGTGGCGGATCTCCTCAAGCACGTCGCCGTGCCCAAACTGTGATCGGGCAGGAACCATGAGCCCGCACGTTCACATTCGCTCTCTGCCCCCCGAGGGGGCGCTTGCCTCCCTAGAGGCGGCTCGTCGGAAGACAACAAAATGATCGACAAACTCAGCTGGATGACGGTGTACCCCGAACTGGTGCTGCTGGTGATGGCGTGCGCCATCGCCATGATCGACCTGTTCGTCACCACCCCGCGCCGCACCGTGACCTACGTGCTCACGCTCCTCACCCTCGGCGTGGTGGCCGTGATGCAGGGTTTGTACGCGGCGGGAGACAACACCATCTACGGCTTCGGCAACATGGTGGTCAGCGACCCCATGGGCAACTGGCTCAAGTGCTTCGCCACCGTGGCGATGATGGTCTGCCTGGTGTACGGGCGGCCCTACGCGGCCGACCGCGACATGTTGCGCGGCGGCGAACTGTTCACGCTGGCCATGTTCTCGCTGCTGGGCATCTTCGTGATGATCTCGGGCAGCAACTTCCTGGTCATCTACCTCGGGCTGGAACTGCTGACGCTGTGCAGCTACGCCCTGGTCGCCTTGCGCCGCGATCACGCCACCTCCACCGAAGCGGCGATGAAGTACTTCGTGCTGGGCGCCATGGCCAGCGGCTTCCTGCTCTATGGCCTGTCGATGCTCTACGGCGCCACCGGTTCGCTGGACATCGGTACCGTGTTCAAGGTCGTCAACTCCAAGCAGGTGAACCACCAGGTGCTGGTGTTCGGGCTGGTCTTCATCGTCTCCGGCCTGGCTTTCAAGCTCGGCGCCGTGCCTTTCCACATGTGGATCCCCGACGTCTACCAGGGCGCGCCCACCGCCGTCACGGTGATGATCGGCAGCGCGCCCGAGCTGGCGGCGTTCGCCATCGCGATCCGGCTGCTGGTCGAGGGCCTGCTGCCCCTGGCGATCGACTGGCAGCAGATGCTGGCGATCATGGCCATCGGTTCGCTGCTGGTGGGCAACCTTGCCGCCATCGCGCAGACCAACCTGAAGCGCATGCTGGCCTATTCGACCATCGCCCAGATGGGTTTCGTGCTGCTGGGCCTGATGTCGGGCGTCGTCAATGGCAACACGCTGTCGGCGGCCAACTCCTACAGCGCGGCCATGTTCTACATCATCTCGTACGTCCTGACGACGTTGGCGACCTTCGGCATCATCCTGCTGCTGGCGCGTGAGGGTTTCGAGAGCGAGGAAATTTCCGATCTCGCCGGCCTGAACCAGCGCAGCCCGCTTTACGCCGGCGTGATGGCCGTCTGCCTGTTCTCGCTGGCGGGCATTCCGCCACTGGTGGGCTTCTACGCCAAGCTGGCGGTGCTTCAGGCGCTGCTCGCTTCCGGCCAGGCGGCCTATATCTGGATGGCGGTGTTCGCGGTGGTGATGTCGCTGATCGGCTCGTTCTACTATCTGCGGGTGGTGAAGGTGATGTATTTCGACGAGCCCATTACCGCGACATCCGTGTCTGCGGGCGCGGACGTGCGGTTCGTGCTGTCGCTCAACGGCGCGCTGGTGCTGATCCTGGGCATCCTGCCGGGCGGCCTGATGACGCTCTGCTCGCAGGCGATCATCAAGACCCTGAACACCTGAGGCCGCGGGCTGCGGACTGCGGTGGCAAGGCAAGGCGCCCGGCAACGGGCGCCTTTGCTTTTTGGGGCGGCCGGCATCAGGCATCATGGCGCCATGTCCCATTTCACTGCCCGGCCGGGCCCCCACCTGCCATGTCCGACGACCGCCACCTGATCGAAAGCAAGACCGGCAGCCTCGAACTGCTCAAGGGGCGGTTCCTGCACGTCTTCCGCGACACGGTGCGGTTGCCGGACGGCAGGGACACGACGCGCGAATTCATCGTGCACCCGGGCGCCGTGATGATGATCGCCCTGCTCGATGACGGCCGACTGGTGCTGGAGCGGCAGTTCCGCTATCCGATGGGGCGCGTGATGATCGAGTTTCCGGCCGGCAAGATCGATCCCGGGGAAGAGCCGCTCGAGTGCGCGAAACGCGAGCTGCTGGAAGAAACCGGCTACAGTGCCCGCGAATGGGCCCGCGCCGGGGTGCTGCATCCGGTGATCTCCTATTCGACCGAATTCATCGAGATCTGGTTCGCGCGCGGCCTGACCCTGCAGGAGCGCAAGCTCGACCAGGGCGAGTTCATCGAGGTCATGCTGGCCACGCCCGCCGAGCTGCTGGAATGGTGCGGTGACGGGCGGGTTACCGACGCCAAGACCATCATCGGCAGTTTCTGGCTGCAGAACCTGCGATCGGGCACTTGGAAACTGGACTGGAACCCATAAACTAAGGCTATGAGAGTCCTCAACCTCCAGTGTTCGCGCGAGCACAGCTTCGAGGGCTGGTTTTCGTCCGAGGACGATTTTCAGGCCCAGCTCGCGCGCGGGCTGGTCGAATGCCCGCTGTGCGAGGACCGGGACATCCGCAAGATGCTGAGCGCGCCACACCTGAACCTGGGCGCGTCCGATCCCGGTGCAGCGCGCCGCGAGGTGATGACCAGCCCCGGGGCCGGCCTGCAGGCGGCCTGGATGAAGGCGGTGCGCGAAGTCATGGCCAACACCGAGGACGTGGGCGAGCGCTTCCCCGAGGAAGCCCGGCGCATCCACTACGGCGAAACCGAGAGCCGCGGCATCCGCGGCCAGGCGACAGCGAAAGAGACCGAGGCGCTGCTCGAGGAAGGCATCAGCGTGATGCCCTTGCCGATCCCGAAGGCTCTCAAAGAGCCCCTGCAGTAGTACCCAGTTCCAAACCGGACAACCGGACGCAGAAGACGCAAAAGAACGCAAAAGACGCAGAAGAGACAGGAAATCATCAAATCCATTTTTGATTTTTTCTGGATTTTTTTGCGCTTTTTGCGTACTTCTGCGTCTTCTGCGTCCTGACTTTCTGCCTTGGCTATTCTCAATCCATGAACTGCAAAGCCGCCAGCCGGGCATAGACCCCGTTCGCGACCACCAGGGAATCATGGGTGCCTTGCTCCACGATCCGGCCATGGTCCAGCACCACGATGCGGTCGGCCTTTTGCACGGTGGCCAGCCGGTGCGCGATCACCAGCGTCGTGCGGTCTCGCATCGCCGTCTCCAGCGCCGCCTGCACCATGCGCTCGCTCTCCGCGTCCAGCGCGCTGGTCGCCTCGTCCAGCAGCAGCAGCGGCGGGTTTTTCAGCATGGCACGGGCGATCGCGATGCGCTGGCGCTGGCCGCCCGACAGGCGCACGCCGCGCTCGCCCAGGAAAGTGCCATAGCCGTCCGGCAGGGCGGTGATGAAGTCGTGCGCGAAGGCCGCCTTTGCAGCCGAGATCACCTCGTCGTCGCCGGCGCCGGGCCGACCGTAGCGGATGTTCTCCAGCGCGCTGCTCGAGAACACCACGGCGTCCTGCGGCACGATGCCGATTCGCCCGCGCAGCTCGTGCAGCGCCAGTTCCCGGGTCACCGCGCCGTCCAGCACGATGCGGCCCTGCTGTGGATCGTAAAAGCGCAGCAATAGCTGGAACACCGTGCTCTTGCCGGCGCCGCTGGGGCCCACCAGCGCGACGGTTTCCCCCGGCCGTACCGACAGGCTGAAGTCCCTCAATGCAGCCGCGGCCGGTCGCGACGGATAGTGAAAGGTAACGGCCTCGAAGGACACGGCGCTGCCGCCGGCGGTGGTGGGCGCCGTGACCGGGTTGGCCGGTGACATGACCGGCGAGCGGCTGTCCAGCAGTTCCATCAGGCGCTCGCTCGCGCCCGCCGCGCGCAGCAGGTCGCCGTACACCTCGCCCAGCACCGCCACCGCACCGGCCAGGATGATCACGTACACGATGGTCTCGCCCAGGTGGCCCGCGGTCATCGCGCCTGCCAGTACCGCCTGCGTTCCGCGGTACAGCCCCCATAGCAGCAGACCGGCCGTGCTGATGATGATGAACGCGACCAGCACCGCGCGGGCCCGGGTGCGGCGCACCCCGGTCTGGAACGCGTCCTCGGTCGCGGCGTCGAAGCGGGCGGCTTCGCGCGCCTGCGCCGTGTAGCTTTGCACCACCGGAATCGCGTTGAGCACCTCGGCGGCGATGGCGCTGGAATCGGCCACGCGGTCCTGGCTGGCACGCGACAGGCGCCGCACGCGGCGCCCGAACCACATTGTGGGCAGCACCACCAGCACGATGATCAGCAGCACCTGGGTCATCACGTACGGGTTGGTCCAGACCAGCATCGCCAGCGCACCGATGCCCATGACCGCATTGCGCAGGCCCATGCTCAACGACGAACCCACCACCGTCTGCACCAGCGTCGTGTCGGTGGTCAGCCGCGACAGCACCTCGCCGGTCTGGGTGGTCTCGAAGAACTCCGGGCTTTGTTCGAGCACATGCGCGTACACGGCATTGCGCAGGTCGGCCGTGACTCGCTCGCCCAGCCAGCTCACCGTGTAGAAGCGCGCCGCGGAAAACAGCCCGAGCGCCACGGCCACGGCGAACAGCTCGAGGAAGTGCGAACGCAGCGCCACCAGTTGCCGGCCCTTGTCCTCGGAGGCGAGGCCGCCGTCGATGAGTCCCCGCAGGGCGGCCGGGAACACCAGCGTGGCCACCGCCGCAAGCACCAGAAACACGCCGGCGAGCGCAATGCCGCCGCGATACGGCCGCACGAACGGCCACAACCCCGACAGCGAGCGGGGCGACGCCTTGGCGGCGGTGACGGGAAGAGTGGACATGGGGGCCAGTGTACTCAACGATTGCTCGCGCAAAGGAAGTCTTGACAATATTTGTCTAGGCAAGTATGGTTCCGAGCCATGTCTGCACCCGCCAAGACCCGCGCCAAGGCGCCGCATCCCCGGCCGCACAGTCCGGCGCCGATCTTTTACCGGCCGGGCAACTACCAGCCAGAAGACAGCGTCGGCTACCTCATGCGGCGCATCCTGCACACCTTCTCGCTGGCGGTGGAGCACGAGCTCGAGCCCAGCGGCCTGACCAACGCCCAGTGGGTTCCGCTGCTGAAGCTCTCCACCGGCTGTGCATCGACGGTGGCCGAGCTCGCGCGTGAGTGCCAGCTCGACGCTGGCGGCATGACGCGCCTGCTGGACCGCCTCGAGACCAAGGGCCTGGTGCGCCGGTTGCGCTCCAGCGAAGATCGCCGGGTGGTCAACCTCGAACTCACCGACCCGGGGCGCGAGGCGGCCAGGCACATTCCCGCCATCCTGTGCGGTGTGCAGAACGCGCACATGCGCGGATTCACCGTCGAAGAGTGGCAGCAGCTCAAGTTGCTGCTCGGCCGCATCCTGGACAACGCCCAGGCGATCCAGGCCGAACGCGAAGGACAACCATGACCCCGTCGACCATTGCCCCGCGCCTGCTGGCGCTGGCCGCCGCGCTGGCCCTGGCCGGCTGCGCCGACATGTCGGGCATAGACCCCGGTTCCACCCTGCGTGACGCGCCTTCGCTCGGCCTGAACCAACCCGGGTCCGCCGCCTCCGCGTCCGCCCAATCCGACTTCGCGCCGGCCACCGATTGGTGGCGCGGTTTCGGCGACGACCAGCTCAACCGGTTGATGGAGCAGGCGCTGGCCGGCAGCCCGACCCTCAAGCTGGCGCAGGCCCGGCTGGCGCGGGCCCAGTCCGTGATCGAGGTGGCCAGGGCCGCGACCCAACCGCAGTTGAACGGCTCGCTGGACCTCACGCGCCAGCTCTACACCGAGAACGGCCTCTATCCGCCGCCGCTCGCCGGAGCCATCGTCAACAGCGGCACCGTGAACTTGAACGGTAGCTGGGAACTGGATTTTTTCGGCAAGAATCGCGCGGCACTGGACGCCTCGGTGGGCTCTGCCCGCGCCGCCGAAGCCGACGCGCAGGCGGCGCGGGTGCTGCTGGCCAGCAATGTGGCGCGCGCCTACTTCCAGCTGGCCCGGGCCAACGATCAGTTCGACGTCGCCCGGCGCACGCTGGACCAGCGCGACCAGCAGCTCCGCCTGGTGCAGGACCGGGTGCAGGCCGGGCTGGACACGCAGCTCGAGCTGCGCCAGAGCGAAGGCGCGCTGCCCGAGGCGCGGCAGCAGATGGAGGCGATGCGCGAACAGGCCGAGCTGGCGCACCATGCGCTGGCGGCGCTGACCGGGCAGGGCAACCGCGAGGTGGTGCAGACCCAGCCGTCACTGACCGCGGTCAAGGCGATGGCGGCGCCGGCGCAGTTGCCGGCGGACCTGCTGGGCCAACGCGCCGACATCGTCGCCGCGCGCTGGCGCGTCGAGGCCGCCGGCCATGACGTGGGAAACGCCAAGGCCCAGTTCTATCCCAACATCAACCTGATCGGCTTGGTCGGCCTGTCCACCCTGGGCCTGGGCCGGCTGTTCGACGCCGGCAGCGCCCAATGGGGCGTGGGCCCGGCGATCCGCCTGCCGATCTTCGATGCCGGCCGGCTGCGTGCCAATCTGCGCGGCAAGACAGCCGACCTCGACGCGGCGGTGGAAAGCTACAACGCCACCGTGCTCGACGCCATCCACGACGCGGCCGACCAGATCGCGTCGGCGCAGTCGATCGCGCGTCAGCAGGGCGAGCAGCGCGACGCGCGGGCGGCGGCGGAATCCGCCTACCAGATCGCGGTGCAGCGCTACCAGGCGGGGCTGGGCACCTTCCTCAACGTGCTGGCGGCCGAGACAGCGGTGCTGAGCCAACGTCGGCTCGAGGTCGACCTGGCGGCGCGGGCCCTGGACACGCAGGTCGGACTGGCGCGCGCCTTCGGCGGCGGCTATCGCGGCGACGCCGGCAGCGGAACCAACTCACTTTCCAAGGCCGGTCCGCAGCAGCTGGCCGCGCATTGACATCGAACAGGAACGGAAGCACGCCATGAGCAATGAATCGCCAAACCCGGCCGCGCAGCCACTGCGCACCAACCGCCGCAAGAAAGCCCTGACGATGCTCGCAGGCGTCGTTGTCGTCGTCGGCCTTGCGTGGGGCGGCTACGAGTGGCTGGTCGCCAGCCATTACGAATCCACCGACAACGCCTACGTGCAGGGCAACGTGATCCAGATCACGCCGCAGGTCGGAGGCACCGTGATGGCGATCTACGCCGACGACACCGATTTCGTCAAGGCCGGCCAGCCGCTGGTTCAGCTGGATCCGTCCGACGCGAAGGTGGCGCTGGAACAAGCCGAGGCGAACCTGGCGCAGACCGTGCGCCAGGTGCGGACGCTCTACGCCAACAACGGCTCGCTGGCCGCCCAGGTCAGCCTGCGTCAGGCCGACATCGCCAAGGCCGAGTCCGACGTGGCCCGCGCCAACGACGACTTGAACCGGCGCCAGTCGCTGGTGGGCAACGGTGCGGTCTCGAAAGAGGAGCTGAATCACGCGCAGACCCAACTGGCTACCGCGCGCAGCGCATTGGCCTCGGCACAAGCCGGAGTCGCAGCCGCGCGCGAGCAGCTCGCCAGCAACCAGGCCATGACCGAAGGCACCAGCGTCGAACAGCATCCCAGCGTGCAAGCCGCCGCGGGCAAGGTACGCGAAGCCTGGCTCGCCGCTCAGCGCGCTGCGATGCCGGCGCCGGTGGACGGCTATGTGGCCAAGCGCACGGTGCAACTGGGCCAGCGCGTCGCCGCCGGCACCCCGATGATGTCGATCATCCCATTGGGCCAGGTCTGGGTCGACGCCAATTTCAAGGAGAGCCAGCTGCGCAAGATCCGCCTGGGCCAGCCGGTGAAGCTCACCGCCGACCTGTACGGCAAGAAGGTGGAATACGACGGCACCGTCTCCGGCCTCGGCGCGGGCACCGGCTCGGCTTTCGCCCTGCTGCCGGCGCAGAACGCGACCGGCAACTGGATCAAGGTGGTACAGCGTGTCCCCGTGCGGGTCGCGCTGGAGCCCAGCCAGATCGCCGCCAACCCGTTGCGGGTCGGCCTGTCGATGGATGCCGAGGTCGACGTCAGCAAGCAGGACGGCAAGACCCTGGCCGACGCGCCGCGCACTTCGCCGGTCGCGCAGACCCAGGTCTATAGCGCGCTGGACAAGGGCGCCGAGGCCGAGGTGCAGCGCGTCATCGCGGCCAACATCGGACGCGCCGCGCCGCTGGCGAACGCCCCCGCTAAGGCGCCGGTCCCGGCCCCGGCGAAATTGCAGGGCGCCAACATCGCCGCTTCTTCGTCCCTCTGACATGGCCGGTCCCGCCGCCGCGCCGCTGCAGCCCCTGGAAGGATCGGCCCGGGTCTGGGGCACGATCGCGCTTTCGGCCGCGACCTTCATGAACGTGCTGGACACGTCGATCGCCAACGTGTCGCTGCCGGCCATCGCCGGTGACCTCGCCGTGAGCCCCAACCAGGGCACCTGGGTGATCACCAGCTTCGCGGTGTCCAACGCCATCGCCGTGCCCCTGACCGGTTGGCTGTCACAGCGCTTCGGGCAGGTGCGATTGTTCGTGGCGAGCGTCGTGCTGTTCGTGATCGCGTCCTTCATGTGCGGCCTCGCGCCCAACATGACCACGCTGATCGCGTTTCGCGCGCTGCAGGGCTTCGTCGCCGGGCCGATGATTCCGCTGTCGCAGTCGCTGCTGCTCTCGAGTTACCCGAAGGCGCTGGCCGGGCTGGCGATGGCGATGTGGGCCATGACCACGCTCGTCGCGCCGGTGATGGGGCCGCTGCTGGGCGGCTGGATCACCGACAACATGACCTGGCCGTGGATCTTCTACATCAACATCCCGGTCGGCATTGTCGCCGCGCTGGCTTCCTGGGCGATCTACCGCAAACGCGAGAGCGCGACGCGCAAATTGCCCATCGATTCGGTCGGCCTGGCCCTGCTGGTAATCTGGATCGGCGCCTTGCAGATCATGCTGGACATCGGCAAGGAACACGACTGGTTCAACTCCGGCCTGGTGGTGGGGCTGGCCGTGACGGCGCTGGTCGGGTTCGCGTTCTTCCTGGTCTGGGAGCTGACCGACGAGCACCCGGTGGTGGAGCTGCGCCTGTTCGCGCGCCGCAATTTCTGGACCGGCACGTTGACCACCGCGATCGCCTACGGCCTGTTCTTCGGCAACATCGTGCTGCTGCCGCTGTGGCTGCAGCAGTTCATGGGCTACACCGCGACCGACGCCGGCATGATCATGGCGCCGGTGGGACTGCTGGCGATGATCTTCTCGCCGATCGTGGGCAAGACCGTCAACCGGGTCGATCCGCGCCGCTATGCCAGCTTCGCCTTCGTCGTGTTCGCGCTGGTGCTGTGGATGCGCTCGCGCTTCAACGTGCAGGCCGATTTCTGGACCATCATGATCCCTACCATCGTGCAGGGGCTGGCCATGGCGTTCTTCTTCATCCCGCTGGTCACGATCACGCTGTCGGGCCTCTCGCCTGACAAGATCCCGGCGGCATCGGGCCTCACCAACTTCGCGCGGATCACCGCGGGGGCCTTCGGCACATCGATCGCGACGACGCTGTGGGAGAACCGCTCCGCGCTGCACCACGCGCAACTGGCCGAGTTCGTGAATCCGGGCAACCCGGCGGCGCAGGCCACGCTGCAGGGCCTGGCCGCATCGGGCCTGCCGCCGGAACAGGCGCTGGCGATGGTGAACCGGATGGTGGACACCCAGGCCTTCATGCTGGGCGCCAACGACATCTTCTACATTTCGGCGGTCATCTTCCTGCTGCTCATCCCGTTCGTCTGGCTGAGCCACCCGCAACCGAGCGCGGCCGGGGGCGAGGCAGCCGCGGGCGCGCATTGAACGGGTGAGGTCGGTCCCTTGGAGCGCATGACGGGTCAGCGCGTTCCGACATCACGATTCGCCGGCACGCTGGTGCCTATCCTCAGCCTTGTTACAGGTTCATGCACTCTGCAGGAAAACATCGCTTTACGATGGGCAGGCGCGCCGCGCCGAGTTGTCACAGCGAGGTCGAACTGGTCAAGAAGAATGCGCCGCTGACCCGAGCCGAATTCCAGGCCCGGTCCGAGTTCCGTCATCATCTGAGGCGTTTCCTGCGCTTCAGCGAAACGGCGGCGAAGCAGCACGGCATCACGCCGGCGCAATACCAGTTGCTGCTGCATATCAAGGGACACCCCGAGCGACCATGGGCATTGATCGGCGAACTGGCCGAGCGGATGTTGCTGGAGCAGCACAGCATGGTCGGGCTGGTGTCCCGATCGGAAGCGGCCGGGCTGGTGAAGCGCCGGCCCGGCGCCCAGGACCGGCGTCAAGTGCAGGTGCATCTCACCGCGGCCGGCGAGCGCGCGGCGCAGGCCATCGCCGCGATGCACGAAGAGGAATTGGCGTCCTTGCTGAGCGCGTTGCGCCGGGCCGGGCTCAAGTAGCGGCTGCGACCTGGCCGAGCCATATCAATGCTTCTGCCCGGCCGGCGGCCGCGTCGTCGCGCGGTGACGCCGGTCAAGGAAAAGGCCGGCGCCAGGCGCCGGCCTTTTCTGCACGCGGCCGCGGCTTCAGCCGATGCGCACCGGCACGAAGATCTTGTCCTCGCCGCGCTGCACCAGCAGCGCCACCGACTTGTCGGCCTTGGCCACCACCGCGCGCACCTGCTCGATGCTCTTGGCCGGAGTGCCGTTCACGGCCAGCACCACGTCGCCGGGTTGCACGCCGGCGCGTTCGGCCGCTCCGCTGACATCCTCGACCAACAGGCCGCCGCCGCTGATGCCGGCCTGCCGGGCCTCGTCCGGCTGCAACGGCCGCAGCGACAAGCCCAGTTTGCCGCCCTGCGCGGACTTGTCCGAGCCGGAGTCGGACTTGGCCACCTTCTCGTCGGCGTTGGCCAGTTGCGCTGTCAACTGCACGTTGCCACCCTGCCGCCACACTTCGAGCGGAATGCGGTCGCCCGGCTTGGACTGGGCGATGATCGCGGGCAGATCGCCCGACGCCACGACGGTCTGGCCGTTGGCCTTGCGGATCACGTCGCCCGGCTGCAGGCCGGCCGCGGCCGCGGGGCTGCCCTTCTGGACGCTGGCGACCAGCGCGCCCTCGGGCCGGTCCAGCTTGAACGAATCGGCCAGGGTCTGATTGATCTCCTGCACCGTCACGCCCAGCCGTGCGTGCTCCACCTTGCCGGTGGCCACGATCTGGTCCTTGACGCGGCTGGCGATGTCGATGGGGATCGCGAACGACACGCCCTGGTAGCCGCCGGAGCGGCTGTAGATCTGCGAGTTGATCCCGACCACTTCGCCGCGCGAATTGAACAGCGGCCCGCCGGAGTTGCCGGGGTTCACGGCCACGTCGGTCTGGATGAACGGAACCGCGCTGTCGTCCGGCAGCGAGCGGCCCTTGGCGCTCACGACGCCGGCGGTGACCGTGTTCTCGAAGCCGAACGGCGAGCCGATGGCGAGCACCCATTCGCCGGTCTGCAGGTCCTTCACATTGCCCAGCTTGACCACCGGCAGGTTCCTGGCGTCGATCTTCAGCACGGCGATGTCGGTCTTGGGATCCGCGCCCAGCACCTTGGCGCGGAACTCGCGCCGGTCGGTGAGCTTGACCGTCACTTCGCTGGCGTCCTTCACCACGTGCGCGTTGGTCAGGATGATCCCGTCGGGGCTGACGATGAAGCCCGAGCCCATGCCGTGCATCGGCACCTCGTGCGGCACCATCCGGCCCTGGCCCTGCCCTTGCTGGAAGTGACGGAAGAATTCGAACGGGTCGCCGTTGAAGGCCTCGGGGCCGAACTGCATTGCCGTCTTCTCGGTGCCGGTGACGCTGATGTTGACGACGGCGGGTCCGTACTGCTGGGTGATGCGCGGAAAGTCGGGCAGCACGGCGCTGGACGGGGTATTGGTGCCGACCACGGCCGGGCTGAGCACCGGCGCCGGCTGCTGCGCATGCGCGCGGGTCTGCAGGGCCTCGACCCCGGCACCGCCGACTGCGCCTGCCGCCAGCAGCGCCAGCACCAACGGGGTGGTTCTCAGGGTGTGTTGTGTCATGGGTGGCTCCTTCAAGGGTGTGGATTTGACAACCCTTACTGTGAAGGCGCCGGCTTAGGCCGGTCTTAAACGATCAGGATGGCGCTTGCGCTTGCGGGTCCGTCGCCGGGAAGCGAACCTCGATCAGCAAGCCGCCCAGGCGCTGCGAGCGGTCCAGCCGCACGCTCGCGCCATGGCGTTGCGCGATGGCCTTGACGATCGCCAGGCCCAATCCGCTGCCGTTCGTGGCGCTGCCGGCCACACGGTAGAAACGGTCGAACACGCGCTCACGTTCGGCCTCGGGGATACCCGGGCCGCTGTCTTCGACCGTGATGCAAGGTAAGCCTTCCCGCACATCCAGCGAGATGTCGACCCGTCCGCCGTCCGGCGAGTACTTCACCGCGTTGTCGAGCAGGTTGCGCAGCAGCACCTGCAGGGCTTCGGGCTGGCCCCGGACCCAGGTGGTGCCCGAAGTCGCCAGGCCCAGGTCGATGCTGCGGGCCTGGGCCTGCGGCAACACGTCGCCGACGGCAAGCCGCGCCAGGTCCTGCAGTTCGACCCGTTGGGCGCGGGCCGCGCCGTGTTCGCCTTCCTCGCGCGCCAGCGCCAGCAACTGGCTCACCAGCGCTATCGCGCGCTCGATGCCGTCGTTCAGGCGGGCGACCGCCGCATCGCGGGTGCCCTCGTCGGTCGAACGGCGCAGCGCCTGCGCCTGGAGCTTCAGCGCCGTCAAGGGCGAGCGCAGTTCGTGCGCGGCGTCGGCCACGAACTGCTGCTGCGCGGCAAATGCCTGCCGCACCCGGCCGAACAGGCCATTGAGCTCGTTCACCAGCGGCAGCACTTCCTCGGGCAGCCCGGCGTCGGGCAGTGGCGACAGGTCATCGGCGGGGCGCTGCGCCACCTGCCGGCGCATGCGCTCGACCGGCGCCAGCGAGCGGTTGATAAGCCAGCCGACGGCCATCATCAACAGCGGCGCGAGCAGGGCCACCGGCAGCACGGCCCGCAAGGCCAGCGCCCGCGCGCGCGCCTGGCGCGCGTCCAGGTCCTGCGCGATCTGCACCGTGCGCTGCGGCGTCTGCAGCGAATAGACGCGGTAGCGCACGCCGCCGACGGCGATATCGGAAAAGCCCAGTAGCGCCTGCGCCGGCAACGCGGGGCCGGTCGAGCTGAAGAGCTGGGTGCCGTCGGGCCCCCAGATCTGCACCAGGTAGTCATACGATTCGCCGTCAGCGCCCAGCGTCAGGGGCAGGCCGCCGCGCACCGAACGGGCGACCTCCTGCAGGTGCTCGTCGAACATCGCGTCGGCCTGCTGCAAGGCGGTGCGGTAGGTGGAGCTGGCCTGCAGCAGCGACGCCAGCGCAATGGCGGCCAGCACCAGCCACAGCAGGCGGCGCCGCAGCGAATGGGCCGGGGGGCTGGCCGCCGTCGGGTTCACAGGCGGGGCACCACATAGCCCAGCCCGCGCACGGTCTGGATCAGTTCGCTGCCCAGCTTCTTGCGCAGGCCATGGACATAGACCTCCACCGCGTTGCTGCTGATGTCGTCCTTCCAGCCATACAGCTTTTCCTCGAGCTGGGCCCGCGAGAACACCACCCCGGGGCGCGCCAACAGCGGCTCCAGCACCGCCCACTCGCGCGCGGACAAAGACACCGGCGCGCCGTTCACGCTGGCTTCGCGAGTGGCCGGATTGAGCGCGACGCCCTTGTGGCTGAAGACCGGCTCGGCGCGGCCGGCGCTGCGCCGGATCAGCGCCCGGATGCGGGCCAGCAGTTCGTCGGTGTCATAGGGCTTGACCACATAGTCGTCGGCGCCGGCGTCCAGGCCGGCGATGCGGTCGCCGACGGCGTCCCGCGCCGTGGCCACCAGCACCGGCATGGTCTGGTGGCGCGCGCGCAGGGCGCGCAGCACGTCCAGGCCGTCGCGCTTGGGCAGGCCCAGGTCCAGCAATACCAGGTCGTAGGATTCGCTGCGCAAGGCCGTATCGGCCATCACGCCGTCGCGCACCCAGTCGACGGCGTAGTGCTCGACGCGCAGCGCGTCGAGCACGGCTTCGCCGATCATCAAATCATCCTCGACCAGCAGGAGTCGCATTTTTTCAGTATCCGTGGGTGGTCTTAATCGGGGCTTAAAGAAGATTCAAAAAACCGGACGCAGAAGACGCAAAAGAGCGCAGAAGACGCAAAAAAATTAAAGACAGAATTCCTGATTTCAATCTTCGCATTCTCTTTTTGGACTTCCTTTTGCGTCCTTTTGCGTCTTCCGCGTCCGGCTGTC
>JAAOZX010000494.1 GCA_012274225.1 Comamonadaceae bacterium
GGGACGGGGCCAGCATGGCGGCATGCTCGCAGACGCGTCCCTCGCGGTCCTCGAAAGGGCGCCAAAATATGTGATCGCCACACACCTAATGGTCCCAAACCGCATGTGCGGATTTTGTGACGATACAGACCTCGTCACAAACCTCGTCACAAAACAAAAACGCCCACTGAGTAGTGGGCGTTTGCTGTCAGCGGATGCCGCTGGCATGTTGGTTGCGCGAGCAAGATTTGAACTTGCGACCTTTGGGTTATGAGCCCAACGAGCTACCAGGCTGCTCCATCGCGCGTCATGGATTGATTATACCGCGGCTCGCGCCGCTTATTCCGCTGTAGGGGCTTCCGCTGCGGGCTCGGGACGGTCCACCAGCTCGACCAGCGCCATGGGCGCGTTGTCGCCGACCCGGAAGCCCATCTTCAGGATCCGCGTGTAGCCGCCCGGACGCGCCTGGTAGCGCGGACCGAGTTCGCCGAACAGCTTGGTGACGATATCGCGGTCGCGCAGGCGATCGAACGCCAGCCGCCGGTTGGCGACGGTGGGTTCCTTGGCCAGCGTGATCATCGGTTCGACGACGCGGCGCAGTTCCTTGGCCTTGGGAACCGTGGTCTTGATGACCTCGTGCTCGAGCAGCGAGTTCATCATGTTGCGCAGCATCGCGAGGCGGTGCTCGCTGGTGCGGTTGAGTTTACGAAGGCCGTGGCCGTGACGCATGGTGCTTTCCTTTCTTGCCTAATATTCGCGCAGCCGGATCAGGTACTGCGCGTTCACCAATACTGAAACTACAAGTTCAAGGCGGCCGTCAGGCTGCCTGGTTCTCGCCTCAGCGTTTATCGAGCCCGGCGGGCGGCCAGCTCTCGAGCTTCATGCCCAGCGTGAGGCCACGCGAGGCAAGAACCTCCTTGATTTCGTTGAGCGACTTGCGACCCAGGTTCGGGGTTTTCAGCAGCTCGTTCTCGGTGCGCTGGATCAGGTCACCGATGTAATAGATGTTTTCGGCCTTCAGGCAATTCGCCGAGCGGACCGTGAGTTCGAGCTCGTCGACCGGACGCAGCAGAATCGGGTCGAACTGCTGCGAGCTGCGCTGCACCGGCTGGTCGAAGGCGGCCAGTTCGCTGCCCTCGAGCTGCGCGAACACCGCCAGTTGCTCCACCAGGATCTTGGCCGATGCCCGCACGGCGTCTTCCGCCGTGATCGCGCCGTTGGTCTCGATCTCGACCACCAGCTTGTCCAGGTCGGTGCGCTGCTCGACGCGCGCGCTTTCCACCGTGTAGCTCACCCGCTTGACCGGCGAGAACGACGCGTCCAGCACGATCCGGCCGATCGACTTGGTCGGCTCGTCGGCGTAGCGGCGCATGGTGCCGGGCACATAGCCGCGGCCCTTCTCGACCTTGATCTGCATGTCGATCTTGCCGCCTTGCGACAGATGGGCGATCACATGGTCGGGGTTGATGATCTCGACGTCGTGCGGCGTCTGGATGTCTGCGGCCGTGACCAGGCCCTCGCCGTCCTTGCGCAGGGAGAGCGTGACTTCGTCGCGGTTGTGCAGCTTGAAGACCACGCCCTTGAGGTTCAGCAGGATGCTGACAACGTCTTCCTGGACGCCGTCGATCGACGAATACTCGTGCAGCACGCCGGCAATGGTGACTTCGGTTGCCGCGTACCCCACCATCGACGACAGCAGCACCCGGCGCAGAGCGTTGCCCAGGGTATGGCCGTAGCCGCGCTCGAACGGCTCCAGCGTCACCTTGGCACGGTTGATGGCAAGCTGTTCGACATTGATGGCTTTGGGTTTCAGCAGATTGGTTTGCATGCAGGACTTCCTCTCAATACCCCCGGCTCGTTACACCGGTAAGGCTGGTGAAGTGCCCGGCGCGCGGTGCCCCACGCGCAGGGAACGAAAAAAATACAAGGACGAGACCGCGAAGCTGCCTCGTTCTCTCCTTGTTTACCTTGAGTACAACTCCACGATCAGGGCTTCCTTGATGTCGGCCGCGAACTCATCGCGATCCGGCACTTTCTTGAAGGTGCCCTCGGCCTTCTCGGCATTCACTTCGACCCAGGCCGCGATGCCGACCTGCTGCGCCAGCTGCAGGGCCTCGACCACGCGGTTCTGCTTCTTGGACTTGTCGCGCACGGCGATCACGTCCCCGGTCTTGACGAGGTAGGACGGGATGTTGACCGACTGGCCGTTCACCGTGATCGCCTTGTGGGAGACCAGCTGGCGCGCCTCGGCGCGCGTCGAGCCGAAGCCCATGCGATACACCACGTTGTCCAGGCGGGACTCGAGGATGAACAGCAGGTTGGCGCCGGTGTTGCCGCGGCGGCGGTCCGCCTCTTCGAAGTACTTGCGGAACTGGCGTTCCAGGATGCCGTACATCCGCTTGACCTTCTGCTTCTCGCGCAGCTGCAGGCCGTAATCGGACGTGCGCTGACCCGAGGTGCGGCCGTGCTGACCGGGCTTGGAATCGAACTTGGCCTTGTCCGCCAGCGAGCGCCGGGCGCTCTTGAGGAACAGGTCAGTGCCTTCACGGCGTGAGAGTTTGGCCTTGGGGCCCAAGTAACGTGCCACTTTGCTTCCTTTGCGTCATCTGCCGCAGCCTGTTGCCGCGGGAGCCGGCGACCCTTGGGTTGCCGGCGGTGGGCTTGAACAAACAGAGGAAAACACGGTTTGCTCTCGCAAACCGTGCCCCTCGACTTAAATCCTTCTGCGCTTTTGAGGGCGGCAGCCGTTGTGCGGAACCGGGGTCACGTCGGCGATCGAATTGATCCGGATGCCCAGCGCGGACAGGGCCCGCACCGACGACTCGCGACCCGGTCCCGGTCCCTTGATCTCGACGTCGAGGTTCTTGATTCCCTGTTCGATCGCGGCACGGCCGGCCACTTCCGAAGCCACCTGGGCGGCAAAAGGCGTCGACTTGCGCGAGCCCTTGAAACCCTGGCCGCCGGAAGAGGCCCACGACAGGGCGTTGCCCTGCCGGTCGGTGATGGTGATGATCGTGTTGTTGAAGGACGCGTGAACGTGGGCGACGCCGTCGGACACGTTCTTGCGGACCTTCTTGCGCACGCGCTGCGCGGCGGTATTGGCTGGAGCTTTTGCCATGGCGGTTCTCTTTCGCGATTATTTCTTCAGTGCCTGGGCGGCCTTGCGCGGACCCTTGCGGGTGCGGGCATTGGTACGCGTGCGTTGGCCGCGCATCGGGAGGCCGCGGCGATGGCGAAATCCACGGTAGCAACCGATGTCCATCAAACGCTTGATGTTCATGGTGGTTTCGCGGCGCAGGTCGCCCTCGATCGTGAACTGGCCGATCTGGTCGCGGATGCGCTCCAGGTCGTTGTCAGTCAGGTCCTTGACCTTCTTCGAATACGCAATCCCCGTGGCTTCGCAGATCTTGCGAGCGCGGGTGCGGCCAATGCCAAAGATGGCCGTCAGACCGATTTCGGCGTGCTGATGCGGCGGAATGTTGATGCCAGCGATACGTGCCATGTTCGTCCTTAATAATCAGAGAGGGGTCCGAGCAAACGCGCCTTGCGCTCTTTGGTCCGACCCCAGGTCACTCGAATCAGCCCTGGCGCTGCTTGTGCCGCGGATCGGTACAGATCACGCGGACAACGCCCTTGCGGCGGATGATCTTGCAGTTGCGGCAAATTTTCTTGACCGAAGCCGAAACTCTCATGTCGTTCTCCTAAAATTCTCTGCTAGTCAGAGGGGTCCGGGCAAACGCGCTTCGCGCGCTTGGGTCCGGCCCCACGCAATTACTTGGCCCTAAAAACAATCCGCGCCCGCGACAAGTCGTAGGGCGTCAACTCCACGGTGACCTTGTCACCCGGAAGGATGCGGATGTAGTGCATCCGCATCTTTCCCGAAATATGCCCGAGCACCACGTGCCCGTTTTCCAGCTTCACGCGAAACGTCGCGTTCGGCAGGTTCTCCACCACCTCACCCTGCATCTGGATGACATCATCCTTGGACATCGTCTTTAGCCGCCGAGCGAGGTCTTGAAATTGGCTTTCTTCAGCAGCGATTCATATTGCTGCGACATCAGATAGTTTTGGACCTGGGCCATGAAATCCATGGTCACCACCACGATGATCAGCAGCGAAGTGCCGCCGAAATAGAACGGTACGTTGTACTTCAGGATCAGGAATTCCGGCAGCAGGCACACGAAGGTGATGTACACCGCGCCGGCCAGCGTCAGCCGCACCAGAATCTTGTCGATATAGCGGGCCGTCTGCTCGCCGGGACGGATCCCGGGGATGAAGGCGCCGCTCTTCTTCAGGTTGTCGGCCGTCTCACGGCTGTTGAACACCAGCGCGGTGTAGAAAAAGCAGAAGAACACGATCGCACTGGCGTAGAGCATCACGTAGATCGGCTGGCCCGGCGACAGGCTGCCGGCGATGTCCTTGAGCCAGCGCATCGAGTCGCCGGTGGAGAACCAGCTCACCACGGTGGCGGGCAGCAGGATGATCGACGACGCGAAGATTGGCGGAATCACGCCGGCCATGTTCAGCTTCAGCGGCAGATGCGAAGACTGACCCCCATAGACCTTGTTGCCGACCTGCCGGCGCGCATAGTTCACCAGGATCTTGCGCTGCCCGCGCTCGACGAACACCACGAAGTAGGTGACCAGGCCGACCACTGCGACGACGACCACGGCGATCAGGATGCTCATCGCCCCGGTGCGCACCAGCTCCAGCAGGCCGCCGACCGCATTGGGAAGGCCAGCCGCGATTCCGGCGAAAATCAGGATCGAAATGCCGTTGCCCAGCCCGCGCTCGGTGATCTGCTCACCCAGCCACATCAGGAACATCGTGCCTGCCGTCAGGCTCACGACGGCCGTCATGCGAAAGCCAAAGCCCGGGTTCAGGACCAGCCCGGCCGAGCCTTCCAACGCCATCGCGATGCCCAGCGACTGGAAGATCGCCAGACCCAGCGTGCCGTAGCGGGTGTATTGCGTGATCTTGCGGCGGCCGGATTCGCCCTCTTTCTTGAGCGCCTCGAACGTCGGCACGACGTAGGTCAGCAGCTGCATGATGATCGAGGCCGAGATGTACGGCATGATGCCCAGCGCGAACACGGTGAAGCGCGACAGCGCCCCGCCCGAGAACATGTTGAACAGGCTCAGGATCCCGCCCTGCTGACCCTTGAACAGCTGCGCCAGCTGGTCCGGGTTGATGCCGGGCACGGGAATATGCGCCCCCACGCGGTAGACCACCAGGGCGAGCAGCAAGAAGACCAGCCGTCGACGCAGGTCGCCGTACTTGCCGGTTTTCGCAATCTGGGTAGCGCTAGTTGCCACGCTGGCCTTCCTTCGTTCCGTCCGTTCAGGCCACGCTGCCGCCGGCCGCTTCGATAGCAGCCTTGGCGCCGGCGGTGGCGAGGATGCCGGCGAGCTTCACGGCCTTCGTCAGCTCGCCCGACTTGATGATCTTGACGTTCTTGATCAGCTCGCCGACCAGCCCGGCCTGCTTCAGGCTGAGCAGATCCACGTCCGCCACATTCGACTGGTTCACCAGTCGTTCCAACGCGGCGAGGGTGACCTCGGCGTTGTACTTGGCGGACTGCGACCGGAAGCCGCGCTTGGGCAGGCGCCTCTGCAGCGGCATCTGGCCGCCTTCGAAGCCGACCTTGTGGTAGCCACCGGCGCGCGACTTCTGGCCCTTGTGGCCGCGACCGGCGGTCTTGCCCAGGCCGGAGCCGATGCCGCGACCCACGCGGCGCTTGTAATGCTTGGCGCCTTCTGCAGGCTTGATGTCGTTCAGTTCCATGATCTACTCTTCATCAGTTGAGGACAGGGCCAATTGCCGCGAGTCCCGCAAAGTCTTTCAAAGAACCCGGACCAGGTAATCGATCTTGTTGATCATGCCGCGCACGGCCGGCGTGTCCTCGAGCTCGCGCACGGTGTTGACCTTGCGCAGGCCCAGGCCGCGCACGGTGGCACGGTGGTCGACCTTGGTGCCGATCGGGCTGCGGACCAGTTGGACCTTGAGGGTTTTTTGTTGGGTTGCCATTTGCTTGACTCCGATCAGGCGGTGAAGATTTCTTCGACCGACTTGCCGCGCTTGGCCGCCACTGCCGACGGGGTCGTGGAATTGCGCAACGCATCGAACGTGGCGCGGACCATGTTGTAGGGGTTGGTCGAACCGTGGCTCTTGGCCACGATGTCGGTGATCCCCATCACTTCGAACACGGCGCGCATCGGGCCGCCGGCGATGATGCCGGTACCGGCGGGCGCCGGCGACATCATCACGCGGGCCGCGCCATGCTGGCCGAACACGTTGTGGTGGATCGAGCCGTTCTTGAGCGACACCTTGGTCATGTTGCGGCGGGCTTCTTCCATCGCCTTCTGCACGGCGGCGGGCACTTCCTTGGACTTGCCCTTGCCCATGCCGACCCGGCCGTCGCCGTCGCCGACCACGGTGAGCGCGGCGAAGCCGAGGATGCGGCCGCCCTTCACCACCTTGGTCACGCGGTTGACCGCGATCATCTTCTCGCGCATCCCGTCTTCGGGACCGTCACCTTGGGTTTTCGCCTGGATTCTTGCCATGATGTGTTTCCGTGTCCGTTAGAACTGCAGGCCCGCTTCACGCGCGGCGTCGGCCAGCGCCTTGACGCGGCCGTGGTACGCAAAACCCGCGCGGTCGAATGCCACCCGCTCGATGCCGGCGGCCTTGGCCTTCTCGGCGATCAGCTTGCCCACCTGCTGGGCCGCGGCGGTGTTGCCGCCCTTGCCCGAGCCGCCCAGCGACTTGCGCAGGTCGGCCTGGGCCGTGGAGGCAGTTGCCAGCACCTTGGCGCCGTCGCCGGAGATGACGGTGGCGTAGATGTGCAGGTTGGTGCGGTTCACGGTCAGCCGGGCAACGCCCTGGGTGGCGATGCGGATGCGGGTCTGGCGGGAACGGCGCAGACGTTGCTCTTTTTTGGTCAGCATGATTGAGCCCCTTACTTCTTCTTGGTCTCTTTGATCGTGATCTTCTCGTCCACGTAGCGGATGCCCTTGCCCTTGTAGGGCTCGGGCGGACGAATCGCACGAATCTCGGCAGCCACCTGGCCCACGCGCTGGCGGTCGGCGCCCTTCACCACGATTTCCGTGGGCACCGGCGTGGTGACCGTGATGCCCGCGGGCATGTCCTTGTTCACCGGATGCGAGTAGCCCACGGTGAGGTTCAGCTTGGCGCCCTGGGCCTGGGCCTTGTAGCCCACGCCGACCAGCGAGAGCTTCTTCTCGAAGCCCTTGGTCACGCCCACCACCATGTTGTTCACCAGCTGGCGCATGGTGCCGCTCATGGCGTCGGCTTCGCGCGAGCCATCGGCCGCCACGAAGCTCAGCTTGCCGCCTTCGCTGGTTACCTTCACCAGGGCGTGCTGAGCCAGCGACAGGGTGCCGCCGCTGCCTTTCACGCTGATCTGGTCTTCCTTGATCGACACGTCCACGCCTTGCGGGACGGTGACCGGCATTTTTCCGACTCGGGACATATTTGCTTCCTTCCCTTTAGGCGACGTAGCACAGTACTTCGCCACCGACACCGGTGGCGCGCGCCTTGCGGTCGGTCATCACGCCCTTGGGTGTGGTGACGATCGCCACACCCATGCCGTTCTGGACCTGCGGGATGGCGTTGCGGCCCCGGTAGACGCGCAGGCCGGGACGGCTCACGCGCTCGATGCGCTCGATCACGGGCTTGCCGGCGTAGTATTTCAAGGCGATTTCGAGTTCGGTCTTGCCGCCTTCGGTCTTGACCTGGAAGCCGTCGATGTAGCCCTCGTCCTTCAGGACCTGGGCGATGGCCACCTTCACGTTGGAAGACGGAACCGACACCGTGGGCTTGGCCACCATCTGCGCATTGCGGATGCGGGTCAGCAGGTCGGCAATGGGATCACTCATGCTCATATTGGTCTCTCCTGCCGGTTACCAGCTGGCCTTGATCATGCCGGGGATGTCGCCGGTGAAGGCCATCTCGCGGATCTTGGCGCGCGCCAGTCCGAACTGCTTGAAGGTGCCGCGCGGACGGCCCGTGATCGCGCAGCGGTTGCGCTGGCGGGTCGGGTTGGCGTTGCGGGGCAGCTTCTGCAAATCCAGGCGGGCAGCGGCGCGCTCCTCGTCGCTCTTCTTCGGGTCCCGGGCGGTCGCCTTCAGTTCCGCGTGCTTCTTCGCGTACTTCGCAACCAGTTTGTCTCGCTTGAGCTCGCGCTCGATCAAAGCCATTTTTGCCACTGGGAACCTCAGTTCTTGAACGGGAAACGGAAGGCGGCCAGGAGCGCCTTGCACTCCTCGTCCGTCTTGGCCGTGGTGGTGATGCTGATGTTGAGACCGCGCACGGCATCGACCTTGTCGTATTCGATCTCGGGGAAGATGATCTGCTCTTTCACGCCAACGTTGTAGTTGCCGCGGCCGTCGAACGCGCGGCCGGAAATGCCGCGGAAGTCGCGCACTCGCGGCAGGGCCACGGTGACGAAACGATCCAGGAACTCGTACATGCGCACGCCGCGCAGCGTCACCATGGTGCCGATGGCCTGGCCCTCGCGGATCTTGAATCCGGCGATCGGCTTCTTGGCCTTGGTCACCACCGGCTTCTGGCCGGCGATCTTGGTGAGGTCGGCCACGGCGTTGTCCATGACCTTCTTGTCGGCGACGGCTTCCGAGACACCCATGTTCAGGGTGATCTTCGAGAGGCGCGGCACCTGCATTGGCGACTTGTAGCCGAACTTCTCGATCAGCGCCGGAGCGATCTTTTCACGATAGAGTTGTTGAAGACGTGCCGGTCCGGCCGGTTTCTGCGCTTCCGTTTCCGCCTGCGCCTTCGCTTGCTTGTCTGCCATGGTCATGCCACCTTGATTTCGTCGCCGCTGGACTTGAAGACGCGCACGCGGCGGTCGCCGTCGACCTTGATGCCCACGCGATCGGCCTTGCCGGTGGCAGCGTTGTAGATCGCCACGTTGGACTGGTGGATCGGCATCGATTTCTCGACGATGCCGCCGGTCGTGCCTTTCAGGGGATTCGGCTTGGTGTGCTTCTTCACCAGGTTGATGCCCTCGACGATCACGTGATCGTCGTCCTTGCGCAGGGTCACCTTGCCGCGCTTGCCCTTGTCACGGCCCGCCAGCACGATGACCTCGTCGCCTTTGCGAATCTTGTTCATGACGCGTCCTCTTACAGAACTTCGGGAGCCAGGGACACGATCTTCATGA
>JAAOZX010000115.1 GCA_012274225.1 Comamonadaceae bacterium
GCGCACAGCCGCCTGAACGAGTACCCGCACCAGATGTCGGGCGGGATGAACCAGCGGGTGATGATCGCGATGGCGATCTCGTGCAATCCGCGCCTGCTGATCGCCGACGAGCCGACCACCGCGCTGGATGTGACCATCCAGGCCCAGATCCTGGACCTGCTGCGCAACCTGCAGCGCGAGCGCGGCATGGCCCTGGTGCTGATCACGCACAACATGGGCGTGGTGAGCGAAATGGCCCGGCGCGTCGCGGTGATGTACGCCGGCCAGGTGATGGAAGAGCGGCCGGTGGCGCAGCTTTTCGCCGACCCGCAGCACCCCTACACCGAAGCCCTGCTGTCCGCGTTGCCCGAGCGCGGTCCCGCCGGCCACCGGCTGGCGACCATTCCCGGCGTGGTGCCGGGTGTCTTCGACCGGCCCAGCGGCTGCCTGTTCGCGCCGCGCTGTGCCTACGCCACCGCGCACTCGATGGCGGTGCGTCCCGAATTGCGACCCTGGCAGGACGGACAGGTGCGCTGTCACTATCCGCTGGGCGATGCCGGCCGCAAGGCGGCGATCACGCGCGACGGCCCGATCGCGATCGAGGTGGCTTCATGAGCGTCGTCGTGGAAGCCGGCAACCTGCGGCAGGTTTACACCATCCGGCGCGGGCTGCTGAAGGCGCCGGCGCACCTGCAGGCCGTTGGCGGCGTGTCATTCGCCATCGAGGCCGGCAAGACGCTGGCGGTGGTGGGCGAATCGGGCTGCGGCAAGTCGACGCTGGCGCGCATGGTGGCGCTGATCGAGAAGCCGACCGAGGGCAGCCTGATGCTGGACGGCAGCGATGCCGTCGACACCCCAGCCGCGGACAAGCGGCGCCTGCGCCAGGCCGTGCAACTGGTGTTCCAGAATCCCTACGGATCCCTGAATCCGCGCAAGAAGATCAGCGCGGTGCTGGAAGACCCACTGACGATCAATACCTCGATGAGCAAGGCCGAGCGCGGCGAACGCGCCCGCGCAATGCTGGCCCAGGTCGGGCTGCGCCCCGAGTACGCCAACCGCTACCCGCACATGTTCTCCGGCGGCCAGCGCCAGCGCATCGCGATCGCCCGCGCGCTGATGCTCAATCCCAAGTTGCTGGTGGCCGACGAGCCGGTGTCGGCGCTGGATGTGTCAATCCAGGCGCAGGTGCTGAACCTGCTCGCCGACCTGCAGGCGCAGTACCAGCTGGCCTACCTGTTCATCTCGCACGACCTTGCGGTGGTGCGCCACATCGCCCACGAAGTGCTGGTGATGTACCTGGGCCACGTGATGGAGCAGGGGCCCAAGGCGCTGATCTTCGAGCGCCCCGCCCATCCCTATACCCAGGCGCTGCTGGCGTCCACGCCCGGCGTTGCGGGGCGCAACGTCCAGCGAATCGTGCTCAAGGGCGAGCTGCCGTCGCCGCTGAATCCGCCCAGCGGCTGTGTGTTCTCCAGCCGCTGTCCCTATGCGGTGGCGCAGTGCCGCGCCGAGCGCCCGCTGCCGCAGCCGGTGGACGGCCGGGTCGTGGCCTGCCACTTCGCCGGCCGCTTCCTGGAAGCGGGTTTCCCCTCGGTGCCCGTTGCCGATAATGTTTCTCTCCCCGGCTGAGCCGGAATCACTTCAGAAGGAGCTCCCATGAAACTTCATCGCATCCGGTTGGCGATCGCGGCACTGGCCCTGGCCGCCGCGGCCGGCGCCGGCGCCAAGACCCTGGTGTTCTGCTCGGAGGGCAGCCCCGAGAACTTCTATCCCGGGGTCAACACCACGGGCACCTCCTTCGATGGCAACGAGCCGATCTACAACCGCATCGTCGAATTCGAGCGCGGCGGCACGAAAGTGGTCCCCGGCCTGGCGGAGCGCTGGGATATTTCGGCCGATGGCAAGGTCTACACCTTCCACCTGCGCAAGGGCGTGAAGTGGCACAACCATCGGGCCTTCAAGCCCACCCGCGACTTCAACGCCGACGACGTGATCTTCGGCTTCGAGCGCCAGTGGAAGGAGGCCAACCCCTACTTCAAGGTGACCAGCAGCAACCACTCCTACTTCAATGACATGGGCATGCCCAAGCTGCTCAAGTCGGTCGAGAAGGTGGACGATTACACGGTCCGAGTCACGCTTGACAAGCCGGAAGCGCCGTTCCTGTCCGACCTCGCGATGCCCTACGCGGCGATCCAGTCCAAGGAATATGCCGACGCGATGCTCAAGGCCGGCACGCCCGAGAAGATCGACCAGGAGCCGATCGGCACCGGGCCGTTCTACCTGGTGCAGTACCAGAAGGACGCCGTGATCCGCTACAAGGCTTTCGCGCCCTACTGGGGCGGCAAGGCCAAGATCGACGACCTGGTGTATGCGATCACGCCGGATGCCTCGGTGCGCTGGGCCAAGCTGCAAAAGGGCGAGTGCCATGTCATGCCGTACCCGAACCCGGCCGACCTGGACGCGATCCGCAAGGACCCCCATGTCACGGTGCTGGAGCAACCCGGCCTGAACGTCGGCTACCTGGCCTACAACGTGACCAGGAAGCCCTTCGACGACGTGCGCGTGCGCAAGGCCGTGAGCATGGCGATCAACAAGAAGGCGATCCTGGACGGCGTGTTCCTGGGCACCGGCATCGCGGCCAAGAACCCGCTGCCGCCCTCCATGTCCGCCTACAACGATGCGATCAAGGATGACGTCTACGATCCGGAAGGCGCGAAGAAGCTGCTGGCGCAGGCTGGCTTCCCGAACGGGTTCGAAACCGACCTGTGGGCCATGCCGGTGCAGCGTCCCTACAACCCGAACGCCAAGCGCATCGCCGAGCTGATGCAGGCCGACTTGGCCAAGATCGGCGTCAAGGCCGAGATCAAGAGCTTCGAGTGGGGCGAGTACCGCAAGCGCATGCAGAACGGCGAGCACCAGATGGGCATGCTGGGCTGGACCGGCGACAACGGCGACCCGGACAATTTCCTGGCCGTGCTGCTGGGCTGCGAGGCCGCCAAGACCAATGGCTCCAACGTCGCCAAGTTCTGCTACCAGCCTTTCGAGGACCTGATCCAGAAGGCCAAGACGGAGACGAAACCCGCCGCCCGTGACGCGCTGTACAAGCAGGCGCAGGTGATCTTCAAGGAGCAGGAACCCTGGTTCACCATTGCGCATGCGGTGCAGTTGAAGCCGGTGCGCAAGGAAGTCATCGACTTCAAGCTCAGTCCGTTCGGCCGCCACAACTTCTATGGCGTCGACATTAAGGAATAAATCGCGGGGCGATTTATTCCTTGTCTGATTGGATGAATGAAGCCCGGCCAAGCCGGGCTTCATTCATTGGGCGCCGCACTGCATGTTATTCTGTGCGGCCGGTGCCCCTGCGGGGAGAGAACGCCTTCCTCTGCGTCGCAGGTCAGGCGCGCGCGAGCAGCGCGGCGAGGCGTTCTCGGTTCGGCTGGTGAACGGCGCCGCGCTCGGTGATGAGCGCGGTGACCAGTTCGGCCGGCGTCACGTCGAAGGCCGGGTTGCGCACCGACACGCCGTCGGCCGCCCATTGGCAATCGCCAAAGCCGGTGACCTCGCGCTGGCTTCGTTCCTCGATGGGAATCGCTGCGCCGTCGGCAATGGACATGTCGATGGTGGAGATCGGGCTGGCCACATAGAACGGAATGCGATGGCGCTGCGCCAGCACCGCCACCATGTAAGTGCCGATCTTGTTGGCGACATCGCCGTTCGCGGCCACTCGATCGGCGCCGACGACCACCGCATCGACCTCGCCGCGGCTCATCATGAACCCGGCCATGTTATCGGTGATGAGCGTGACCGGGATGCGTTCCTGCAACATCTCCCAGGCCGTCAGGCGCGCGCCCTGCAGGAACGGCCGCGTTTCATCGGCGATGACGGAAATGCGCTTGCCGGCCGCGACAGCCGAGCGAATCACACCCAGCGCCGTGCCGTGTCCGGCCGTGGCCAGCGCCCCGGCATTGCAGTGCGTGAGCACCCGCGCCCCGTCGGTCAGGAGCGCTGCACCGTGTTCGCCAAGTGCGCGGTTCACGCGGATGTCTTCGGCACGGATTTCATGGGCTTCGGTCAACAGTGCATCCACTTGCGCGGCGACCGGCTGGGACGCGAGCGATTCCCTGCGCCTGCGCATGCGACCCAGCGCCCAGGACAGGTTGACCGCCGTGGGCCGGCTCGCCGCCAGGACCTCGAAGCTGCGCTCCATCGCAACGGCAAAGTCCGCAGCCGACACCTTGCGGTGGCGCAACGCCTCCAACGCAACCCCATAAGCCGCTGCGCAACCGATGGCGGGTGCGCCGCGCACCACCATCTCGCGAATTCCCTGGGCGACCGACTGGGCGCTGTCATAACGCAGGTACTGGAACCGGGCCGGCAACACGCGCTGGTCGATCATTTCCAGATGCCCTTCGCACCAACGCAGTGTTTCCACGCTGCTTGCCTGCGACGTTGTCATGCTGCGGCCTGTTTCCCTTCGGCCTGCGGGCCATAGGTCTTGAATTTTTCCATCACCTCGGCCATATCGGCCTCCGAAAGGTGGCGCGGCTCGCCGACCTGCCGGGCGCGCCAGTATTGTTCGCAGAGACTTTCGACTTCGACGCACAGCGCCAGCGCTTGGTTCAGGTCGCGCCCGGTGGCGATCATCCCGTGATTGGCCAGCAGGCAGGCCTTGCGGTCCTTCAGTGCAGCCAGCGCATGGTCGGACAACTCCTGCGTGCCGAACAAGGCATAGGGCGCGCAGCGGATGGTTGAACCCCCGGCTGCCGCGATCATGTAGTGAAACGGCGGCACTTCGAGACCCAGGCAGGCCAGCGTGGTCGCGAAGGGCGAGTGCACATGCACCACGGCATTGATATCGGGCCGGGACATCAGGATGTCCCGGTGAAAGCGCCATTCGCTGGAGGGGCGCCCGGCGCCGACGACGTCGCCGTTCGGTGCCAGCAACACCATGCCTTGGGCCGTGAGGTCACGCGCCGGCACACCCGAAGGCGTCACCAGGATGCGCTCACCGCAACGCGCGCCCACATTGCCGGAGCTGCCTCGGTTCAGGCCGCGGGCGTCGAGCTCTTCCGCGACACGGACCATCGCCTGGCGCAGCGTCGATTCGTCGGCCATTTCATTGCCCATTCATCACCTCAACAAACGGCCGGCCACCGCATCGAGTCGCGCCAGCACGGCCGGGTCGCGCACCTCGGGCGCCGTGATCAAGGCGTGGTCCAGCGCATGGCGACAGGTGCAAACCGGCGCATGGCCATCGGCTGCGAGGCGGGGCGCCACATCGTGCACCAGGGAACGCGCCTTCTCGGCATTCGCCACCAGGACCTGGATGATCTGGTTGACAGTGACTGCATCGTGGCCCGGATGCCAGCAGTCAAAATCGGTGACCATGGCGACCGTGGCGTAGCAGATCTCCGCTTCGCGCGCGAGCTTGGCCTCGGGCATGTTGGTCATGCCGATCACGTCGCAGCCCCAGGCGCGATACAGCTTGGACTCGGCCAGCGTCGAGAACTGCGGCCCTTCCATGACCAGGTAGGTGCCGCCGCGCACGGTCGGGATTCCCGCGGCACGGGCCACCACCTCGAGGTGATTGCCCAGGCGCCGGCAGACCGGATGGGCGAGCGACACATGGGCCACCATGCCGGTTTCGAAGAAGCTCTTGTTGCGCGCGAAGGTGCGGTCGATGAACTGGTCGACGATGACGAACGTGCCCGGCGGCAATTCCTCGCGCAAGGATCCGACGGCGCTGACCGAAATCAGGTCGGTGACGCCGCTGCGCTTGAGTGCATCGATGTTCGCGCGGAAGTTGATTTCGCTGGGAGGAATGCGGTGGCCGCGGCCATGGCGCGGCAGGAACACCATCGTCTGGCCGTTCAGGTCGCCGAACAGCAGTTCGTCCGACGGCGCTCCGAAGGGCGAATCCACCCTGACCCAGCGCTTGTCCGACAAGCCGTCGATGTCGTAGACCCCGCTGCCGCCCAGGACGCCGATCACCGGCGGCGATGCACTTGACGAACTCATTGCAGCCGTTCCTCTTTGCGAAAAACCGTTGGTCATCGTAACCGGACGAGCCCTCAACGCCGGTCGAACTGCCAGGACGCCCCCAACGTCCAGAGCGAACCGACGCGGCCGCTCAGGCTGTGGGCGCGACTCAGGTCGATGGTCCAGGCCTTGTCGACCGCCCAGCGCGCACCGGCTCTCAGGTACTGGGTCTGCAACTGGACAAAACGTTCGCCCACGAACGACCATCGGGGACTGGCTGTCCATTCGACAGCCACGCCGGAATGGGCCATGTCAGGGCCATGGTCGATGAAATCGCGGCCCACGTTCAGGTGGACGGCCAGGTCGTCGCGTGGCGTCCAGGTGAACAAGGTGGCCAAGGTGCCGCCGACCCAGCTCGACTGCGCGTGGGCCTGCCAGGCGCCAGCCACCTCGAGGCCCGCGCTGAATCGCGGCGCCACCTCCGTGGCCCATTTGACCTGGAGGCCGCTACCGCTCTGGCTGCTCTTGTCATGCTCGCGGGCGTAGATCGCAGCCGCGTTGAGTTCGACGGGGCCGACCCGGCAGCCGATGTCCGCATGCAGCAGCCGCTCGGCACCATCCTCGTTGGCCAACCAGCCGTCCGCCTTGCAATTGCCCGGCTCGAGAATATTGGCGTCGTCGACCGCATGATGGCCACCGGCGGCCAGGGCGGGAACGCTCGCGGCCACGGCCGCCAGCAGGACCCACGCGCGGGCGAGTCGCATTGGCCTCATCGCAGCCAGCCGCGCTTGTAGCAATACCAGATCGGCAAAGCCGCGCTCAGGAACATCACCGTGACGACGTACGGGTAGGCCCATTGCCCCAGCACGGCGAACTCGGGGAACTGGAGATTCATGCCGTAGATGCTGGCGACCAGCGTCGGCGGCAGCAGCGCGACGCTGGCCACCGAGAAGATCTTGATGATCTTGTTCTGGCTCAGGTTGATGAAGCCGACGGTGGCGTCCATCAGGAAGTTGATCTTGTCGAACAGGAACGCCGTGTGGTTGTCGAGCGACTCGATGTCGCGCAGGATCTGCCGCGCCTCTTCGAACTGGCCGGCGCTGAGCATGCGGCTGCGCATCATGAAGCTCACCGCGCGGCGGGTGTCCATCACGTTGCGGCGGATGCGGCCGTTCAGGTCTTCCTGCAACGCGATCGCGCCGAGGACCTCGGTGGCCAGCGTGTCCGTCACCTCACCGGCCAGCACCTGCTTGCTCACTTTTTCCAGGTCGTCGTAGATGCCCTCCAGGGTGTCGGCCGAATATTCGGCGTCGGCATCGAACAGCTTCAGCAGCACTTCCTTGGCATCCTCGATCAGCCCCGGCGCCCGGCGCGCGCGCAGCCGCAGCAGCCTGAATACCGGAACGTCTTCGTCATGGATCGAGAACAGCACGCCCTTGCTCTTGAGCGAGTCGTTGACCAGGTTGAGGATGAATGCCACCCGCACCGTGCGCGGCTCGGCGTCGTCGGCGATCAGGAAGTCGCTGCGGATATGCAGGTCGCCGTTGTCTTCCTCGTAGAAACGAGCCGATTCCTCGATATCCTCGTCCATCGCGTCCTCGGGGATGGACAGGCCGAAGTACTGCTTGACCCAGCGCTTTTCCTCGATCGTCGGCGATTCGAGATCGACCCAGATCGGGCGGAATTTGGAGAGCTCTTCCAGCGACTCGATCTCTTCCTGGAAGAGCCGCCCGTTGGCGAGCGTGAAGATGTTGAGCATTGGCTCACTCCCGTAACGTGTGGTGCGGTTTTGTGCGAAAGGTGAGGCTTTCAACACCGCTGTCACGGGTGTTGAAAGCTACCGACTCGGGCAGGTTTCCAAGGAGCGCTCTCCAGGAGTGGCGACCGCGAGATTATGCCCGCGTCGGCTGGAAGAATGCCAGCAATTCTTCCTTGCGCGCTTGCGCATCCCGGGCGCCCAACTCGATCAGGGCCTGCACGAATCCTGGCTCGAAGAGCAGGTAGCTGGCCATCGCGCCGCCGCCCTTGAGCGCACCCAGCCCGCCGAGCGCGCGCCGCACCGACCCCGGCAGCTCGTGAGCGCAGGCCTGGGCCAGGGCGTCGAGCGATTGCGAGGGATGAATGGCCAGCACCTCGATGCTGCGATAGGGCAGCACCGCCGCCACTTCCCGCGGCAGTTGCTGCAGGGTGCGGGTGACACGCTGGGCCTGCTCCACGTCGGCTTGCAGCGTGTCGTGAAAGACGCTGGCCATCGCGTGGCCGGCGATCCCGCCGAGCGTTGGTTGCCGCGCCAGCCCGTCGGCCGATTCGCCCACCAGGCCCGAGCGCTGCGGCTGGCCGACGCCCACCACCAGGATTTTGTGTGCGCCCAGGTGCATGGCAGACGACAGCGGCGAAATCTGCCGCATCGAGCCGTCGCCGAAATATTCCCGGTGCCCGTCCACCCATAGCGGGGTCGCTGGAAAGATGAAGGGGATGGCGCTGGAGGCCATCAGGTGCTCGATGGTGAGGGGCTGGAATTCGGCGCGCCGGCCGGGCCGGTTCCAGCTATCGGGCGCGCGGCCGCTGCGCGTGTGGCAGAAGGTCCAGTGCACGCCGGTGCTGTAGCTCGAGGCGGTTATGGCGACAGCGTCGATGGCATTGGCCTGCAGCGCATCGTCGATGCCCTGCAGCGACACCGCATGGTGCAGGGTGTTCACCAGCGGCATGTTGTTCAGGATGGCGTTGTGGCTATTGGCGTGGCGCCACAGGCTGAAGACTGCGGCCAGCCGGCTGAATCGCACCCAAGGCGGCACGTCCAGGGCATAGACGTCGGCGGAGCGCAGGCGCTGCCAGAAGTGCTCCAGTTTGTCGAACGCGGCCAGGCCCTGGGTGGCGACGCTGGCCAGGGAGACCACGTTCAAGGCCCCGGCGGAGGTGCCGACCAGCACCTGGAACGGGAAGTCCCAGGGACGGTGCTGGTTGGCGCCCAGGATCGAGCCCATCGCCTGCAGCACGCCGACCTGGTACGCAGTGCGGGCGCCGCCGCCCATCAGCACCAGGGCATGGATGGGGCGGGCGGGGAGCGTCAAGCCCGAATGGATGATGGTGTCGAGGCTCATGGCCTTGGCGGCAAGGCCTGGGGCCGCGCCGCCGTGTCTCCTCTGCCGGCCATGGTAGAGCAAGGCCAGTCATTTGCAACCGGCCGGGGCGGCGGGGTCAGCCCTCGGGCGGCGGGATTGCCAGCTCAAGCAGGACGCGTCCTACAAACGTCCGTCGGGCTGTCTGACATACCGGTTGAGTCGGCCGTCCTAGATTCGAGGTATTGGCCCGGCTGCCACCTGCGCCGGGGTTCCCAAGGAGTTATCCATGATCCAGCTGGCGACCGAACCGACCGCGAGCCGAACGAGCCACCGCCCCGCCGCGAACGATGCCAAGGGCCCGGACCGCGAGGGCCAGAGCGGCCGCAGCGGCCACGCGTGGCCTTTCCTCAGTCGCTACGCGACCCGCCCGTCGCAACAGGAAGGCCGCAAGGACGGTGCCAACGACAGCGGCACCTGATCTTCATACGGAGCACGCATCATGTTCAAAGAACCGAAATCCCCTAATCGTCATTCCGACACCCCGCGCGACAAGCCGATGAGCGAGCGCACCGAGCACGCCAATCTGGAGCGGCCCGGCGCCCAGGCGCACCCGCAGGCCCGCGGCTGGGGCCAGGTCGATCCGTGGCTGGCGTGGCGCATGCGCTGAGTCTGCTGCCACTTGCACGAAACGCGGCCCAGACGGGCCGCTTTTTTGTGTCCGGCGTGACCCTGCCTCAACATGGAAATCGCTTGGTCGCGAGCGACAGCTGGACCCGACAAAGGGTTGCACATTGGGAAACGGGTTGCCTGAAATCCGTTGCATTTCCCAGGCATCACGCGCATAGTGAATCCGACCTGCCAAGGATATGTCCCAGTGGCACGGCCCCGGGGGCCGGCCCTATCAACCGTGAGCAACAGGAGGCTACTCATGAACTTGACGATCAGCGGTCACCATCTCGAAGTCACCCCGTCCCTGAGAAATTACGTGACCACCAAGCTTGATCGAATCACCCGCCATTTTGACCAGGTCGTGGGCATCACCGTGCTGCTCACCATCGAGAAACAGAAGGAGAAGGAGCGAAGGCAACGCGCGGAATGCAGGATTCACGTCAAGGGCAACGACATGTTCGCCGAGAGTTCCCATGAGGACCTCTACGCCGCCCTGGACGAACTGGTCGACAAACTCGACCGCCAGGTCGGCAGGCACAAGACCCGCTTGCAGGACCACCATCACCCGGCGGCCAAGCGTGTGATGTGAGCGCAAGCTGATGCGCCAGCCGCCTGTCACGCAGGCGGTTTTTTTTTGGCTTCGGGACCTTGCGGCCCCCGGTTTCGTGCTTTTCCTGTCGGCGCAAGACCCGGCAGTGGCGTTTTGTTGCAGTGCAACTTCCCAGTGCATAATCCAAAATCGCCAACCATGAACCGTCTCGCGTCCATCCTGCCTGCCGCTCAAGTGCTCGTGAAGGTCGACGCGACCAGCAAGAAGCGGGCGTTCGAGGAGGCCGGGCTGCTGTTCGAGAACCTGCACGGCTTGTCGCGGGCGCTGATCACCGACAGTCTTTTCGCCCGCGAGCGGCTTGGCTCGACCGGCCTCGGCCATGGTGTTGCCATCCCCCATGGCCGCATCAAGGGCCTGAAGGCGCCCATGGCGGCCCTGTTCCGGCTGAGCCAGCCGATCGGCTTCGACGCGCCCGACGAGCAGCCGGTCAACCTGCTGATCTTCCTGCTGGTGCCGGAGGCGGCGACTCAAAAGCACCTCGAAATCCTGTCGGAGATCGCCGAGCTGCTCAGCGACGCGCCGTTGCGCGAAAAGATCAAGGCCAGCACCGAAGCAGCCGAACTGCACCAGCTCATCGCGAACTGGCAATCGGCGCAGCCCGCGTAACAACATGAGCCGCCACGCTTGCGGGCAACCCCGCTTCGCTACCCCGTCAGGGAGACGCGCCCTGCCGCGGCCCGGCGGCGCTCAAAGTGGGCGCCCATGAAGCCTACCGTTGTCAGTGCGGATGTCCTGTTTGAAGACCACCGGGCCCAGCTCAAGTGGGAATGGGTGGCCGGGCTCGGGGCATCGGAGCGGCGCTTCGACGAAGTCGCGGTGCGCGCGGCCCGCTCCGGCGCCGACCTGGTGGGCTACCTCAATTACATCCATCCCTACCGGGTCCAGATCCTGGGGCAGCGCGAGATCGCGTACCTGACCAACGCCACCGCCGACGACTGCGCCCGCCGTATTTCGCGCATCGTGACGCTGGAACCGCCGGTGCTGGTGCTGACCGACAACCAGGTCGCGCCCGACGACCTGCTGTCGATGTGCGAGCGGGCCCAGATCCCGATGTTCTCCACCCACGAGCCATCGGCCTTCGTCATCGACGTGCTGCGCGCCTACCTGTCCAAGCACTTCGCCGAGCGCACCTCGATGCACGGCGTGTTCATGGACATCCTGGGCCTGGGGGTGATGATCACCGGCGAGTCCGGCCTGGGCAAGAGCGAGCTCGGCCTGGAGCTGATCTCGCGCGGCAACGGGCTGGTGGCCGACGACGCCGTCGACCTGTACCGGATCAACCAGACCACCATCGAGGGCCGTTGCCCCGAGCTGCTGCAGAACCTGCTGGAGGTGCGCGGGATCGGCCTGCTCGACATCCGCGGCATCTTCGGCGAAACCGCCGTGCGCCGCAAGATGCGGCTCAAACTGATCGTTCACCTGGTGCGGCGCGAGACCATGGAACGCGAGTACGAACGGCTGCCCTATGAGCCGCTGACCCAGGACCTGCTCGGGGTGCCGGTGCGCAAGGTGGTGATCCAGGTGGTGGCCGGCCGCAACATCGCCGTGCTGGTGGAGGCGGCGGTGCGCAATACCATCCTGCAGCTGCGCGGGGTCGATACCTACCAGGAGTTCGTCGAGCGGCACCGCCGGGCGATGGAGCAGGACAAGTGATCGCGGGGCCTTCGGCAGCCTGATCCGTCATCGCGTGCCGGCAAATGGCCGTGCGATCAGCCCGGCGGTTCCGGCGCGTCGCCGATCCGGTAGCCGACCGGTTGCCCGGCCGGCCGGTTGGGGCAGGCCTCTTTGATGCAGTGGGCATACAGGCTCAGGGCGTGGTCGGCGATGGCGAAACCCTTGGTCTTGGCCACCGCGTGCTGGCGCTTCTCAATCTCGGCATCGTAGAACTCCTCGACCCGGCCGCAGTCCAGGCAGACCATGTGGTCGTGGTGGGTGCCTTCGTTGAGTTCGTAGACGGCCTTGCCGCTCTCGAAATGGCTGCGGGTCAGGATGCCGGCCTGCTCGAACTGCGTCAGCACCCGGTAAACGGTGGCCAGCCCAATATCGGAGCGCTCCTCCAGAAGCACCCGGAACACGTCCTCGGCAGTCATGTGCCGTTGCGCGCCCTTCTGGAACACGTCCAGGATCTTCAGCCGGGGCAGCGTGGCCTTTAGGCCAGTGCTCTTGAGTTCGTCGATATTGGCCATGGTCTCCCCACGCCGCCCCAGGGCGGGGTAGCCGCTACAATGATTTGATCATATCGCTACCGATTTCCCCATGGGTATAACTGTCTCTCGTACACCAGGCTGGCTCCTGGCGCTCTCGGCCTGCGCGCTTGCGGGCGGCTGCGGCTCGTTCGACAGGATCAGCGAGAGCATCGTCGCTCCGATCACGCCGTACAAGGTCGAAGTCGTGCAGGGCAATTTCGTTTCGCGCGAGCAGGTCGCCGCGCTCAAGCCCGGCATGAGCCGCCAGCAGGTGCGCGA
>JAAOZX010000495.1 GCA_012274225.1 Comamonadaceae bacterium
GGTGAGATCCGGAAGGTGGCGGGGTCGCCCAGCCCGACCACGAAGGTGCCGATGCCGTGCCGCGTCGCGACCAGACCGGCCGCCTGCAGCCGCGAGATCGCCTCGCGCACCACGGTGCGGCTGACGCCGAGCTCCTGCATGATCGCCGCCTCGGTCGGCATCTTCTCGCCCGGCGGGATCGAGCCGTCGCGGATGCGGCCGGCCAGCGCGTCGACCACCACGTGCGCGAGACTGCGGGGGCGCCGGCGCGCGACTTCGACCATCGGGTTAACCCTCTCTTTGCTTGCAAGCCTGTGTAGCCAAACTTGTACGACGACTGACGACAAATGGCAAGCCCCGCTGCGGAGCGCAGCCGGCAACTGACACCGAGGACACGATGGACGCTGCCCATTCCCGGCTTTCTTTGGGCCGGCTGCTGCTGACCGGCGCCGCCGGCGCCCTGGGCCGCGTCCTGCGCCCCAGGCTGGCGCCGCGCTGCACCCTATTGCGCGTGAGCGACGTGGCGGCCATGGAGAGCGCCGCCAGTGGCGAAGAAGTGATCCAGGTCGCGCTGGAAGATCGCGACAGCGTCCATGCGCTGCTGCAGGGCATCGATGCCGTGGTGCACCTGGGCGGCCTCTCCACCGAACACCCGTTTGACGAAATTCTGCAGGCCAACATCGTCGGCACCTACAACCTGTACGAGGCCGCGCGCCGGCACGGCGTCAAGCGCATCGTGTTCGCCAGTTCCAACCACGTCACGGGCTTCTACCGCCAGGACGAGGTGATCGACGCGACGATGCCGGCGCGGCCCGACAGCTATTACGGGCTGTCGAAGGCCTTCGGCGAGAACCTGTCGCGGTTCTATTTCGACCGCTACGGCATCGAGAGCGTGTGCCTGCGCATCGGCTCCTCCTTCCCCGAGCCGAAGGACCGCCGCATGCTCGCCACGTGGCTCAGTTACGACGACCTCGAGCGACTTGTCGTCGCCGCGCTCACGGCGCCGGTGGTCGGCCACAGCATCGTCTACGGCATGTCCGACAACACCGGCACCTGGTGGGACAACACCCCGGCGCGCCACATCGGCTTCCGGCCGCAGGACAGCTCGGAGCCGTTCCGCGCTGCGCGCGAAGCGGCGCAGCCGACGCTCGACCCGCAGGACCCCGCAGTGAAGTACCAGGGCGGCGCCTTCGTGCGCATGGGCCCGTTCGAATGAACCCGCAACACCTCACACCCGACAGGAGCTTTCCCATGACTTTCCGACAAACCCTCTTTACCGCCGTGATCGGCATGGCCGCGGCGATCAGCGCCCATGCGCAGACGATGAAAGCCGCCGACGTGCACCCGCCGGGCTATCCCACGGTGGTCGCCGTCGAGAACATGGGCAAGAAGCTGGAGGCCGCCACCAAGGGCCGCATCAAGTTCCAGATGTTTCCCAACAGCGTGCTCGGCGGCGAGAAGGAGATGATCGAGCAGACCCAGGTCGGCGCGATCCAGGTGCTGCGCACCTCGCTCGGCCCGATCGGCCCGGTCGTGCCCGAGGTGAACGTGTTCAACATGCCGTTCGTGTTCCGCGACATCCCGCACATGCGCGCGGTGATCGACGGGCCGATCGGGCAGGAGCTGCTGGACAAGATCACCGCCTCGCCGGCCAAGCTGGTCGGCCTGGCCTGGATGGACGGCGGCTCGCGCAGCCTCTACACCAAGAAGCCGGTGCGCAAGCCCGAGGACCTGAAGGGCCAGAAGATCCGCATGATGGGCAACCCGGTGTTCGTCGACACCATGAACGCCATGGGCGGCAACGGCATCGCCATGGGCTTCGGCGAGGTGTTCAGCGCGCTGCAGACCGGCGTGCTCGACGGCGCCGAGAACAACCCGCCCAGCTTCTACACCACCAACCACTTCAAGGCCGGCGCCAGGTACTACACGCAGACCAACCACCTGATCATCCCGGAGATCCTGGTGATGTCGAAGGTGACCTGGGACAAGCTGTCGCCGGCCGACCAGGCGCTGGTGAAGAAGACCGCGCGCGAGGCCCAGATGGAGCAGCGCGTGCTGTGGGACAAGGCGGTGGCCGACTACACCGTCAAGCTGAAGGCCGAAGGCGTTGAATTCATCAACATCGACAACAAGCCCTTCTTCGACGCGACGGCGCCGGTGCGGGCCAAGTACGGCGCGCAGTACGCCGACCTGATGAAGCGCATCGAGGCCGTGAAGTGACGGGCGGGGGCGACGGGCACCGCTTCGCCCGGCCCCTGGACGGGCTGTACCTGGCCTGCATCTGGACGGCGGGCATCGCGATCGCGCTGATGTCGGTGATCATCCCGGCGGGCGTGGTGATGCGGTATGTGTTCGGTTTCGGCGCGCAATGGCCCGAGCCGATCGCGATCCTGCTGATGGTGGTGTTCACCTTCATCGGCGCCGCCGCCGCCTACCGCGCGGGCGGCCACATCGCCGTCAGCATGGTCACCGACGCGCTGCCGACGACAGCGCAGTGGGTCGCCTCGCGCCTGGTCGACGCCTTCATGGCGATCATCTGCGCGTTCGTGCTTTGGTACGGCGCGCCTTTGCTTGCATGGCGCGCGAGCCAGCCGCTGGCCGAA